>NZ_JBSGIT010000004.1:0-247225 GCF_053605205.1 Gordonia sp. NPDC003950
CCCTGGGGTCCTACTTCGCCGACCGCGACCCGCGCCGAACCTTCTCGGCGAGCGGACTGATGGCTTCGTCAGGAACGATCACGCGTCGGAGGCTTCCTTCTCGGCCGGGGCCTCGTACGAGGCGTCCTCGTCCACCGTTGCCAGGCTGACCTTGCCGCGCTCGTCGATATCGGCGCCGCCGCCCTGCAGTGGGGCCTGGTGAACCGGGTCGTCCCCCACGCCGAGGTCCTTGAGTCAGCCATCGCCCTTGCCGAAACCATCGCCGCCAACGCCCCGGTCGCGGTCGCCGCCAGCAAGCGCATCATTTATCACAAGGGACTGCTGCACGATTAGGTGACAGTTGCGGTGTCATGCCGCTGAGGCGGCTGTGTTGATGATGGTCTCGTATTCGATCGGGGTCAACCGGCTGAGGCGGACCCGACGGCGCCGGCGGTGGTAGGTCCGTTCGATCCACGTGACGATCGCCATCCGTAGTTCCTCGCGAGTCGCCCACCGTTGCCGGTCAAGGACGTTGCGCTGCAGCAGCGCGAAGAACGATTCCATCGCGGCGTTGTCACCGGCAGCTCCGACCCGCCCCATGGACCCGACCAGACCATGTCGATTCACCGCGGACACGAACTTACGGGACCGGAACTGAGAACCCCTGTCCGAGTGGATGATACAGCCCGACACATCGCCCTTTCGGCGGGTAACGGCGTTGTTGAGTGCGGTCACGGCGAGACGGGACTGCATGCGGGAGTCGATACTGTACCCAACGATCCGCCCCGAGCAGGCATCTTTGATCGCGCAGAGGTAGAGCTTGCCCTCGTCGGTCCAGTGCTCGGTGATATCGGTCAACCACAATTCGTTCGGTGTGTCGGCGGTGAAGTCGCGTTCGACCAGATCGTCATGCACCGGTGGGCCGGGCCTCTTCCCGCCCCGGCCTCGTTTCTTGCCGAACCTCGACCACCAGCCGTTCCCGTGGCAGATCCGCCACGCCGTCCGCGCACTCATGCTCTGGCCAGCAGCTTCGGCCTCATCAGCGAGGAACCGGTACCCGAACTCCGGGTCATCACGATGAGCGTTGAACAGCGCGTTCGCGCGCTCCGCTACGACCCGCTCGGCGGTGGTGACCGGGTCGGTCAGCCACCGGTAGTACGGCTGGCGGGAGAGCTTGAGCACCCGGCACGTCACCGCGACGGGAATCCCGTCCGCGGCGAGCTCTTTCACGAGCGGGTAGATCCTTTTCCCGGTAGGTTCGCCTGCGACAGATACGCCGCCGCCCGCCGCAACACCTCATTCTCCTGCTCCAACAGGCGGATTCGTTAGTTCGCTTCCCGCAGTTCCGCCGCCTGACCAGAAGTCATCCCGGGTTTGTTGCCGTCATCGATATCGGCGCGTCGCATCCACTTCTGCAAGGTCATCGGGTGTACCCCGAAGTCTTTAGCGATCTGCTCGATCGTCACACCGCTCTCGCGGTCGCGGGCAACCCGGACCACGTCATCACGGAACTCTTTCGGATAGGGCTTGGCCACGATAGTCATCCTTCCAGACCTGCCCTCCCGGGCAAGCCAGATCAGATGTCACCTATCGGTGCAGCAGACCCCAATCTCGCCCTGGGCTCCGACTGGGATCGGGAAGTCTGGGCATATAGCGACGCACAAACCCGAACGGTCATCAAGAGCGCGGATGCACAAGAAGGACCGCGGGCTTTCATCGAACGGCGAGCACCGAACTGGGTAGGCCGCTGACATGAGTGAGGCATCCATCGCCACCATCGCCGGACTCGGGCTGACCGAGGTTGGAAAGGTCTACGGGCGCAGCGCAAGCGATTTCGCTGCTGACGCGGCGCGTCGCGCCACCGCCGACGCCGGGATGCAGCTTGGCGACATCGACGGACTGTTGGTCACCCCCGGCACCCAGGGGCGCCCCAACCTGACGCTCCAGAAACTGCTTGGCCTGCGAGTGATCCGTCCCGGTGTTTCCGGAGGGCTCCTCTCAAGGGAGGATGAAACCTATGGCAGCAGGATCGAAGCGGTACTCGGCTGAGTTGAAGCGACAAAGGCGGTGCGCGACGGCGACAGCTTCGTGGTCAACGGTGCCAAGACCTACATCACCTCGGGAACGCGTGCCGACTACGTCACGACGGTCGTCCGTACCGGCGACTCCGGTCACGGCGGACTGTCGCTACTCGTGGTGGACACCGACACGCCCGGATTCTCGGTGACGAGTGCCCTGCCCAAGATGGGGTGCCTGTGCTCGGATACCGCCGAACTCTCCTACCAGGATGTGCGGGTTCCAGCAGCGAATCTTGTCGGCCCGGAAGGAACTGCCTTCACACAGCTGATGACTCGCCTCGACGGCGAGCGACTCCAACTCGCGGTTCAGGCATACGCCACGGCCCAGCGAGCCATCGATGTGACGATTCCGTGGGTTCGCCAGCGTTCGACCTTCGGCCGGCCCCTGGCAGCACGTCAGGTGATCCGCCACAAACTAGCCGAAATGACCCGTCAAACGGTCGCCGCGCGCACCTTCGTGCGCGACATCGCCGCACGCTTTGTCGACGGACAACGAGTGTCTGCGGAGGTGGCGATGGCCAAAAACACCGCCGTAGCCGCGTGCGACCACGTCGTCAACGAGGCCGTGCAGATCTTCGGTGGCATGGGATACATCCGTGAGACGGAGGTCGAGCGCCTCTATCGCGATGCCCGCATCCTTGGCATCGGCGGTGGATCGAACGAGATCATGAATGAGATCATCAGCAAATCACTGGGATTGAGCCAGTCGGGACAACGCGGCGCCGCACCAGAAGCGTGAGCCGACGAACCGGTCCACACCCCCTCGAGTTGGACGGGGCGCCGATCGCGGGTCAGGTGTTCGACCCGGACCGGTCGAACACCGCCATGATGATCCGATTCGGATCGGCCGGCCTACTCGGTCCACCCGGTCGCCCCACGGCCGACCGATATCGGTCAAGGATCGCCCGCACCGCTTCCGCGGCGCACCCGCCACGACGGCGTTGTTCACCGGCACCGGCATCGATCAGCCGCGCCCAATGGGCACCGAAGTGACCACGATCCCCTGAAACGACATGATCGTCGCAACCCCCCCATCTGAGGGGTGTTGCGACGATCATGTGAGCCTGCCCGAGGCCGCCGGGGTCCGCGGGCGAGCGTCGGCGATGCCGACGATCAGGCGTCGGCGGTCGCCTTCTCGGCGGGGGCCTCGGACTTGGCGTCCTCGTCCACCGGCACCAGGCTGATCTTGCCGCGCTCGTCGATATCGGCGATCTCTACACGCAGCTTCGATCCGACGTTCACGACGTCTTCGACCTTGTTGATGCGCTTGCCCTTACCGAGCTTGGAGATGTGCACCAGGCCGTCGCGACCCGGCAGCAGCGACACGAACGCACCGAATGCGGTGGTCTTGACGACGGTGCCGAGGAACCGCTCGCCCACCTTCGGCAGCTGCGGGTTGGCGATGGCGTTGACCTTATCGATCGCGGCCTGCGCCGACTCGCCGTCGGAGGCGCCGATGAACACGGTGCCGTCGTCCTCGATGGAGATGTTGGCGCCGGTGTCCTCGGTGATGCCGTTGATGGTCTTGCCCTTGGGGCCGATCAGCTCACCGATCTTGTCCATCGGGATCTTGATGGTGGTGATCCGCGGGGCGTACGGGCTCATCTCGTCGGGCTCGTCGATCGCCTCGGCCATCACGTCCAGGATCGTCAGACGCGCATCCTTGGCCTGGCTCAGCGCACCGGCCAGCACCTGGCTGGGGATGCCGTCGAGCTTGGTGTCGAGCTGCAGGGCGGTGACGAAGTCCTTGGTGCCGGCGACCTTGAAGTCCATGTCGCCGAAGGCATCTTCGGCGCCGAGGATGTCGGTCAGTGCGACATAACGGGTTTCGCCGTCAACGGTGTCGGACACCAGACCCATGGCGATGCCGGCAACCGGGGCGCGAAGCGGCACACCGGCATTCAACAGCGACATGGTGGAGGCGCACACCGACCCCATCGAGGTGGAACCGTTGGAGCCCAACGCCTCGGAGACCTGACGGATGGCGTACGGGAACTCCTCGACGCTCGGGATGACCGGCACCAGGGCACGTTCGGCGAGCGCACCGTGGCCGATCTCACGACGCTTGGGCGACCCGACGCGACCGGTCTCACCGGTCGAATACGGCGGGAAGTTGTAGTGGTGCATGTAGCGCTTGGAGGTTTCCGGCGTCAGCGAGTCGATCTGCTGGGCCATCTTCACCATGTCGAGGGTGGTGACGCCCAGAATCTGGGTCTCGCCACGCTCGAACAGCGCGCTGCCGTGGGCGCGCGGGATGACCGCGACCTCCGCCGACAGCGACCGGATGTCGGTGATGCCGCGGCCGTCGATGCGGAAGTGGTCGGTCAGGATGCGCTGACGCACCAGCTTTTTGGTGACCGAGCGGTAGGCCGCGCCGATCTCCTTCTCGCGTCCCTCGAACTGATCGCCGAGCTGGTCGAGGATCTGCGCCTTGAGTTCG
This sequence comes from Gordonia sp. NPDC003950, assembly GCF_053605205.1. Taxonomy (NCBI): domain Bacteria; kingdom Bacillati; phylum Actinomycetota; class Actinomycetes; order Mycobacteriales; family Gordoniaceae; genus Gordonia; species Gordonia sp. NPDC003950. The sequence goes on from NZ_JBSGIT010000004.1 coordinate 4,498, forward strand.
TCGGTCTTCTCGTCGCGTTCCTTCTTGCCGGCGATGGTGAGGATCTGGCTCAGCTGCTCGCTCGCGGCGGCGGAGACGGCGTCGAAGACGTCGGTCTCATACGGCGGGAAGAGCGGGAACTCGGCGGTCGCCTTGGCGGCGGCGTCGGCGAGCGACTTCTGTGCCTCGCAGAGACGGGCGATGAACGGCTTGGCGGCCTCGAGGCCCTCGGCGACGATCGACTCGGTCGGCGCCTGGGCGCCACCGGCGATGAGGTCGATGACGTTCTCGGTGGCCTCGGCCTCGACCATCATGATCGCGACGTCGGCGGTGTCGCCGGACCCACCCACGATGCGCCCGGCGACGACCATGTCGAACACGGCACCCTCGAGCTGCTCCACGGTCGGGAAGGCGACCCACTGGCCGGCCTTGTTCTCCTCGGTGGGGATGAGCGCGACGCGCACACCGCCGACCGGGCCGGAGAACGGCAGTCCGGCGAGCTGGGTGGAGGCCGACGCGGCGTTGATAGCGACGACGTCGTAGAGGTCCTTCGGGTCGAGCGAGAGGATGGTGACGACCACCTGGATCTCGTTGCGCAGGCCGTCGACGAAGGACGGACGCAGCGGACGGTCGATCAGGCGGCAGGTGAGGATGGCGTCGGTGGACGGGCGGCCCTCGCGACGGAAGAACGAACCGGGGATACGCCCGGCGGCATACATCCGCTCCTCGACGTCGACGGTCAGCGGGAAGAAGTCGAAATGCTCCTTCGGGTGCTTGGACGCCGCAGTGGTCGACAGCAGCATGGTGTCGTCGTCGAGGTAGGCGGTCACCGAGCCGGCGGCCTGCAGCGCGAGGCGCCCGGTCTCGAATCGGATGGTGCGAGTACCGAAGCTGCCGTTGTCAATGACGGCAGTGGCCTCGGTGATGGCTTCGTCGTAGTCGTCGGCGAAGTCGTCGGTGGTGGTCACATCTGACATGTGGGGTGGTGATCCCTTCGTTGCGGCCGCGTCGTGCGGCCGTGGGGTGGCCGCGTCCGCGCGGCCTTCGTTATACGGCTGTGGGCCTGCCACGACGTGCACGCAGAACACCTGTCCTGTGAATCCCCGGATCGGGGTGCACGTGTGCATCAGCCCCGGAACTGCCGGGAAGAGAAATCGTCGGCGGGAGGCGATCGGCGCACTCGTTGCGCACCGCGTGTGCTCAGACGGCCTTCGATCGAAGCGGCCGGAAACTTCTGTCCTACGACCCATTCGTGCGGGTCACGTTCCGGCGGCCACTACCGAAAACCGATCTGGCTCGTCATCGCTTCCGTGCGTCAAATCTTCGTCACGGGCAACGTTCCGTTGGTCAGTTTATCACTGCCGATATGACGAACCGGCCACCTCCAGCGGAGATGACCGGTTCGCGGTGTCTGGTGTTCGCTCAGCGACGGTGTCGAAGGTCGCTCAGCGACAGTGCCGACAGGTCGCTCAGCGACGGTGTCGAAGGTCGCTCAGCGACGCAGGCCGAGACGCTCGATCAGCGAGCGGTAACGGTTGATGTCGACCTTGGCGACGTACTTGAGCAGGCGGCGACGACGGCCGACCAGCAGCAGCAGACCACGACGGCTGTGGTGATCATGCTTGTGGGTCTTGAGGTGCTCGGTGAGGTCGGTGATGCGCTTGGTCAGCAGCGCCACCTGGGCCTCGGGGGAACCGGTGTCGGTCTCGTGCAGGCCGTACTCGGTGAGGATGGTCTTCTTCTCGGCAGCAGTCAGCGCCATGGAATTACTCCTGTTTCTCAGTACCGCGTCAACTTCAGATCCTGCGAACCCGCCCACCCGGACGGTTCGTCGGCGGCGTGCCACCGCGGACTGCAGCAACGCCGAGAGACAAATTTACCAGCGGAGAAGTGGTGTACCCAAATCGGTGGTCAGGACCCGTTGCACCACGGCATGTGGCGTGGCTCGGAGTAGAGCCACCAAAAAAACTGCGACCGCAAGCACTCCGAGCACGACAGAAAGAACTCCGGAGACCCGGAGTCCGGTTGTCGACGTCAACTCAGTCGGTCTCGGCGCTGTCGGCTGCCAGCAGCACCCGCGTCTTGTCGACGTCGTCGGCGATGGCCTTGATCAGGCCGTCAATGCTGTCGAAGGGTTCCATCGGGCGGATGTGGCTGACGAAGTCGACGGCGACCTGCTGGCCGTAGAGGTCGGCGCTGGTGTCGAGGACGAAGGCCTCCACGGTGCGGGTACGCCCGGAGAATGTCGGATTGGTGCCCACCGACACGGCGGCCTGATACCGCTCCCCCGGCACCACCTGGCCGACGACGGGTCCGGCGCCGAGCACCGTGAACCACGCGGCGTACACGCCGTCGGCGGGGATGGCGGCATGCATCGGGGGTGCGACATTGGCTGTCGGATAACCCAATTCGCGACCCCGGCCGTCACCGCGGACGACGACCCCCTCGACCCGGTGCGGCCGGCCGAGCGCCTCGGCGGCCCGCTCGACGTCGCCGGCGGCCACACAGGAGCGGATGTAGGTCGACGAGTAGGTGACCGCATGCTCGCCGAACAGCGAGATCGCCTGCACCTCGAACCCGAACTTCGCACCGAGTTCGGCGAGTTTGGCGACATCACCGGCGGCCTTCTTGCCGAAGGTGAAGTTCGCGCCGACCACCACGTCGGCGGCGTGCAGTCGTTCCACCAGGATGTCGTGCGCGAAGTCCTTGGGTGTCCGCGACGCAAGTTCGGGTGTGAACGGCATGACACAGAACACGTCGATGCCCAGCTGCTCGGCGAGTTCGGCACGTCGGGTCAGCGTGGTCAGTTGCGGCGGGTGGTTGCCGGCGCGCACCACCTCGGCGGGGTGCGGATCGAACGTCATCAGCACCGCGGGCACACCCCGGTCGTGCGCGGCCCGCGTCGCGGCACCGATCAACTCGGCATGACCACGATGGACCCCGTCGAACACACCGATCGTCACCACGCAACGCCCCCAGTCCGCGGGCACATCGTCCAGACCTCGCCAACGCAACACGCCGACCAGACTACGACGCGACGGCGCACCAAACCAGCACCGCCTCCCCGGATGAACCCGGCGTGACGTAGTCGTTCGACACCGGTGAACCGGACATGGCGAGACCGGCGGCACACACGGTGCGGCGCGGGCGATCACTCCGTGATCCACACAGTGGGAGCGTCGGCTTCGCCGTTGGTGCGACGGCGTCCTAAGCTTGCCGATATGCCCACCAAAGGAGCGTCCACGCCGCGCCGAGGCACCGGCGCCGAACAGGCGGTGGCGGAGCTGTCGACGGTGACCCAGGACTATCTGAAGGTGATCTGGACCTCACAGGAATGGGCCGAGGTCAAGGTCACCACGAAGCTGCTCGCCGACAAGATGGGCGTGTCGGCGTCCACGGCATCGGAATCGATCCGCAAACTCGCCGATCAGGGCCTGGTGTCCCATGAGCGCTACGGCGCGGTGACGCTCACCGAATCCGGCCGCACCGCAGCCGTTCTCATGGTCCGACGGCATCGCCTGCTGGAAACCTTCCTGGTCCGCGAGCTCGGCTACAGCTGGGACGAGGTGCACGACGAGGCCGAGGTCCTCGAGCATGCGGTGTCCGACCGGCTGATGGCGCGACTCGACGCCAAGCTGGGCCATCCCAACCGCGACCCCCACGGTGATCCGATCCCGGCCGTCGACGGTTCGGTCCCGACCCCCGATGCCGATTCGCTTGCCGATCTCGACGTCGGCGCGTCGGGAACCGTGGCACGGATCTCCGACGACGACCCGGAGATGCTGCGCTACTTCGACGAGGTCGGCGTGGCGCTCGACTGCCGGGTGACGGTGACCGGCAAACGACCGTTCGCCGGGACGATCTCGATTTCCATCGACGACGGCGACGCCCTGGACATCGGGGACATCGCGGCCCGCGCGATCTTCCTCGTGCCGACGCCCTGACGACGGATCACCGAGCCGGACAATCCCTTTCGGACGGCGTCAGGAACCGTTGATCGCGTCGACGATGGCCGGGATCGACACGACGAACCAGGCCACGAGCGCAATGGCCACCGCACCGACCGCGATCACCACCAACCACGCCAGGGCGCGGACGATCGGTCCCCCGGGGCCCTGTCCGAGCAGGATTCTCACGAACTCGACGAACAGGTCGATGAGCCGTACCAGTGTCATCATCAGTGTGTCTCCGGGCGGTTTCAGGTCATTGTGACGTTGGCGAACGTCAGCACGGGTCAGCACACGATCGCTCCGAGGAAGGAGACGACCTTGTCGACCGGGTTGTCGATGTCGGCAAGATGCGCGGTGTGGGTCAAGGTCCACACCACGCCGATGATTCCGTAGGGGATGCCGATGAGGATGAGGGCTCCGAGGATCTCGGAGACCTTCATCTGGTGGTCGAGGATGCGGTTGATGGTCTTCATGTCACACCAGATCCCTTCCGGTGCGGATCCGATGTCGCAGGTCACCCATCCCCAGGTGGAAGGCCCAGAATCGAAGTGGTTGCGGCAGAAAACGATTGGTGAAGCCGACGAACAGGAAGAGATTGTCGAAGCGCCGCTGATCGATGGGTCGCCACTGCAGCCCCATCCGCTCGCGGAATACCGGCGCGAGTGAGCCGATCGTCAGGAACCGCAAGAGGCCGCGCAGGGGGTACCGCATCAGCGGGGTGACCATCTTGAGGTCGATCAACCGGTTGAGGAACTCTCGCTGCATCTCGTCGTAGGCGATCCGCTCACACGCCACGTTCCAGAAGTGTTCGAAGTCGGCGCGCGTGGCCGGCCACATGTCGTCGGGCACCTGCAGCGTGGTGCCGAGCGGGCGGGCACTCTGGTAGAACTCCTCGGCCTGCTCGGGGGTCATCTTTCCGAACAGCAGCTGGTGGGTGTCCTCGAAACCGATGAACAGACACGCCGCGACCCACATCTGCAGTTCCCGGTCGAAGACGTTGTACTTCACCGGTGAGGATTCGGTGCTGCACACGTGGCGGTGGGCCGAGTTCACCGCCTCCCGGTAGGCGGCGCGCTCCTCCTCGGTGCCGAGAATGGCCACGGCGAGGTACTGGGCGGTGGTGCGTAGGCGCTTCCACGGGTGCATCATCAGTGCCCCGGATTCGACGCGGGATTCCATCACGCCGTAGCCCACTTCCGGCCAACCCAGTTGCATCGCGACGTTCGCGGCCGCACCGGCAGCCGCCCACCCGTCGAGGGCTTCCTGAATCCGCTGCCCGGCGTGCTCCGCGCTGGTGGCACGCCGTGGGGTGGCGATGGAGATGCGGGTCTGTTCCGTGGTCAACCGCGCAATGGTGTTCTGCCAGTCCGTGAGGTACCGGCCGGTCGCCGGTCGCACGGATTCGGCGACGCCCGGCCGGACAACGGCCACCTCGGAGCCGTCGTTACCCGCGTCCTGACCTGCATCATCGCTGTTGGCGTCACCGCGTCGCCGGTGCCGACCCATCGACCTCGTCATCCTGCGCCCCCGATCTGGATACGTACGTGATCAGAATAGTCGACAGCGCACGACGACGTGACGCCGGTCATGAATGCCGAGGGGTCGGCGCACCTCACATGTGAACTGGCGTGTGCGGTGTCAGCGCAGCGTGGCCGGTCGCACCACCATCACCGAACTCGCCCGACGGCCCTTCTCCTCGATGAGCGCGATCGCCTGTCCGGACGGATCGACGGCGACGTAGATTCCGGTCAGGCCGATCGGCCGCAGCCACCGCCCCTGTGAGATGGATTCGGCCTCGTCGTCGTCGATGTCGCGCCGCGGGAACGACAACAGGGCCGCCTCGTCAATCGTCAGCGACAGTCGTGGGGTCTCGGCGAGATCGTCGAGCGTGCGGGAATGCTCGAGCGTGAACGGCCCCACCGCGGTGCGCCGCAGGGCGGTGAGATGTCCGCCCGCGCCCAGCGCCGCCCCGAGATCGCGTGCCAGCGAACGGATGTAGGTGCCGGCTGAACAGTCGACCTCGACGTCGAGGTCGAGGAACGCGCCTCCGGGGTAGGCCTCATCGGCCGCAACGTCGACGCGGCGGCGGTCACGAATCTCGAAGCGCGACACCACCACCGGACGCGCCTCGAGGTCGAAGTCGGCTCCGGTGCGCACCAGGGCGTGCGCACGTCGGCCGTCGACCTTGATGGCGCTGACCTTGGCCGGCACCTGTTGGATGTCGCCGGTGAGATCTGCGACGGCGGCATCGACAGCCTCGTCGGTGATCGCCTCGACCGCGCCGCGGGAGATGATTTGCCCCTCGCGGTCATCGGTGTCGGTGGCCGCGCCCAGCCGGATGGTGGCGGTGTAACTCTTGGTGGTCAACGACAACAGCCCGAGAAGCTTTGTCGCCCTCTCGATTCCGACCACGAGCACACCGGTCGCCATCGGGTCGAGGGTGCCCGCGTGACCGACCCGGCGGGTGTTGAAGATCTTGCGGCACCGAGCGACGACGTCGTGGCTGGTGATCCCGGCGGTCTTGTCGACGATGACCAGACCGGCGTTTTCGATCGATGCGTCGGCCATGTCAGACGTTCACGATCGTGGTGAGGATGAGGCCGTTGTCGACCGTCCAGCGTCCGTGCAGTTCGTCGAGCGGAGCTCCTCCGTCGACGGTGCGACCGTCGATCAGGATGCGCGACCGGAACGTTCCGGTCGGTGCACCGGCGGCGTCGTCGTCCCGGGCGAAGGTGATGTGCGCGTCCTCGAATCCCAGCCACCGCTCGGTGAGCGGGAACCACGCCTTGTAGGTGGCCTCCTTGGCGCAGAACAACAGTCGATCCCAGTGCAGGGTGTCCGGACGCCCGGCGAGAACCTCACGTTCCTCCGGCAGGCTGGTGTGGTCGAGCACGCCGTCGGGTAGCGCGTCGTGGGGTTCGGCGTCGATGCCGAGGGATCGAACCGCCATGCCGTAACCGACGATCGCCGCCCGGTATCCGTCGCAATGGGTGAGACTGCCGACAACATTCTTGGGCCACAACGGCATTCCGCGCTCGCCCCGCATGATCGCGACGGGCTCGATGCCGAGTTGGCCGAGCGCTTCGCGGGCACAGTGCCGCGCGGTGGTGAACTCGCGGCGACGTTTCTCCACCGCACGGTAGATCAGCGACTCCTCCCCCGGCAGCGGGGTGAGACCCGGTGGGTCACCGAAGGATTCGGCCGAGGCCACACCCGAGGGCAGCAGGCGTTCGATCACGTCTCGGGTCCTTCCGGCGTCGGCTGGGTCGGGGAGCTTTGCGCACGTCGGGCCGCCTGTCGTTCCCGGCGCTCGGCGCGTCGCCGTTGGAACTCCTCGGCCCGCCTCTCATAATCGGGCGGCAGTTCGAAGCGTGCGCCGTGCGGCGGCAGATCCTCTTCGCGGAGTCCCGGGTCGGGAGTGATCTGCCGCAGCAATGGTTCGGGCAGACCGCGCCGCTTCCATTCCCGCGGATAACCCACCGACACCTCTTCGAACCGCACGAAGTCGTAGAAGGTGGTGCGCGGGATGTGCAGGTGTCCGTACACGCAGCAGGCCGCGTTGAAGCGGGTGTGCCAGTCCGCGGTCTCGGTGCTGCCGCACCACAAGGCGAACTCCGGATACATCAGTGCGTCGGTCGGTTCACGCCGCAGCGGCCAATGATTGATCAGGATCGTCTGCTCGGCCGGGTCGAGCGCCTCGAGCCGGGCCCGGGTCGCCGCCACCCGCGCCCGCCCCCACGCGTCGCGGGTCGGGTAGGGCTCCGGCGACAACAGGAATTCGTCGGTGGCCACCACATTGCGTTCCCGCGCCAACGCCAGGGCCGCCAGTGCCGTCGAGGTTCCCTCGGGCCGGAAGGTGTAGTCGTAGAGCAGGAACATCGGCACCACCCGCACCGGCGCGGATCCGTCACCGGGATCGAACAGTGGGTAGATGTCCTCGGGCGTGACGACACCGAGGTCACGGCAGGCCTGCACGAGGTAGTCGTAGCGTGCCGCGCCGAAGATCTGCAGCGGATCCTTGGCGGTGGTGTAGAGCTCGTGATTGCCGGGCACCCAGACGACGGTGTGGAATCGGGCACGCAACCGTCGCAGGGTGTCGACGATGTCGTCGGTGCGTTCGGCCACGTCGCCGGCGACGATCAGCCAGTCCTGATCGGAGGTCGGACGGATCTGGTCGACGATGTGCTCGTTGCCGCGATGCGCAACGTGCAGATCGCTGATCGCCCAGAGAGTTGCCACGGGGATCCATCGTGCCATGCGCCCGGATGACACTATCCCGGCGGTGGCCGGGTCCACGTGACACACGCGGTGCACTCCCCTGGCTATCCTCCCGTTGCACCGGTACCCGCCCGCAGCCCCGCCCTCGGTGACCGTGGGCCGTGGTGGGTGCAGGCGCTGATCAGCGCGGGTATCGGCGTGGTGTTCTTCGTGCTGTCGGTGGCACTGCAGTACGTGCTGATCCAGGTGGATGTCGATGAGTGGCCGAACTTGGCGGCCTGGTCCGTGCTCGGCCTGATCTTTGTCGGGGTCCTGGCACTGTGGGGACGGACGACGACCCGGCGGATCGTCGGAGCCCTGGTCGCGCTGGTGTTGATCGGTGTCCACCGAATCCTGCAGGTGTTCTGGGTGGTGTCTGAGGACAATTTCCTCGACTGGGCGGACTGGCAGTTCAAGGCGCTCTGGTGGACCGGGACCGTGGTGCTTTACTCCGGTGTCATCCTCGGGTGGACCATCGCCCGGCGGCGGACCGGCTTCACCTGGATCGGTCTCCTGCCCGTGGCGATCCTGATCGCGCTGGCCGTGTGGGCCAACTGGGAACTGCCATACATCGACAGCGACTTCCGGCGTGCGCTGGCGGGCAACGCCATCGACTACGCCTTCTGGATCGTCGGCATCCTGATCTTCTGGGGGTGCGACGGCTTCGGGCTGGCATCACAACGCAACGCCTCCCCGCCGCCGTCGTCGCCGTTCGGCGGCGTCGGGGGTCACGGCCAGGGTTACGGCACGCAGGGTTACGGCACGCAGTGGCCGGGCCAAGCCGGTCCGACACCGCCCGCGCAGGGGCAGGGATGGCCACCGCCGCAGCAGTCGTGGCCACCGCAGTCCTGAACGACCGCGGCTTGAACCACTGCGGCTTGAACCACTGCGGCTTGAACTAGTACGGCTTGAACTAGTACGGATCGAGTCCCCGCGAACGACGCCGGAGAGGTGATGTGACGATGGCAGCTCCGTACCCCCTCGGGACACCGCCACTCCCGGCGATCCCGGCAATTTTGGCACCCGGCGCATCGGAATCACGCTGCTGATCGGCCCCATCACCGGATGGGGTCTCGCACGACACCGGATGCCCGCCGCCTGATCGGCGTTCTACCCGCCGTCGGCGTGGTGTGGCTCGGCGGTTGGCCGCTCACCTTCCAGCCGCGATCTCTGGATTCCCTGGGACGTCGCGGTGTACGCGGCGACGGCGAACTGAGCCGCGTTCCTCGGCCTCGCATTCGGGCTGACGGTCCTGGGCATTCTGCTCGTGTGGGCCTACGACGGCATCGGCCTGCTCCTGCGCCGTGGGATCACCGACCACCAGAAGTCTCCCTCGACGCCGTTGCACGGTACTGTCACGGACCCGGACGGTCACGGACCCCGCTGGTACGGCCATCAACCCGGACCCGGGCCCTGGCCACCACAGCAGCCACAGCAACCACCGGGGTGGCCGTCGCAGCAGTGAACACCGCGCGTCAGCCGACTCCCACCCGCCGCCAGCGCCCCGACGCGATCCGCCACCCGACGGCGGCCAGCCGCAGGATCATGAACACGACGAGGCCGGTCCACACCCCGGCCAGTCCCCAATCGAAAATCAGCGACGGCCAGATCAACGGCAGGAACCCGCACAACGCGGCGATCAGGGTGGCAGTGCGCAGGAACGCCGCGTCGCCCGCACCGAGAAGCACGCCGTCGAAGGCGAACACCACACCCGCGATCGGCAACATCGCGACGAAGAACCACCACGGCACACCGATCGCGTCGAGCACCGCGTCGTCGGAGGTGAACACCCGAGGCAGGACCGACGAGCCGGCGGCGAACACCCCGGCCATGAACACCGCCGCCGCCACCGACATGATCGTCACCCGTCGGGCCACCGAAACGGCCACGGACACCGAACCGGCGCCGAGCGCGGCACCGACCAGCGCCTGTGCGGCGATCGCCACCGAGTCCAGGAACAACGACATGAACTCCCACAGTTGCAGGACCAGTTGATGCGCCGCGACCTGCGCGACGCCGAATCGGGCGGCGACGGCGGCCGCGGAGACGAAGCAGATCTGGAACGAGAGACTGCGCACGATGAGGTCGCGGGCCATGACCAGTTGTGCCCCGATCATGGCGCGATCGGGCCGGAATGCCGCCCAGCTCACCCCCGAATCGCGGGTGTGTTCGCGGATCACCCGCGTCGCGAACAGGACACCGGTGATGGACTGCCCGATGACATTGGCGATCGCGCTACCGACGATGCCCAGACGCGGGAACCCCCACAGTCCATGCACCAGCCCGACCACGAGAACCGCCGAAAGTGACAGTCCGACAAGCACATAGATCACCGGACGACGGGTCTCCTGCACGCCACGCATCCAGCCGTTGCCGGCCATCGACAGCAGGATCAGCGGGACGCCGAACACCGCCACACGCAGCCATTCGGTGGCGTCGGTGGCCACCGTCGCCGACGATGAGGACGCATCACCCACCAATGCCCGCATCACATACGGCGCGATCGGCCAGGTGACGGCGACGATCAGCAGACCTGCGCCGAGCGCGATCCAACTCGCCTGTACGCCTTCGGAAATGGCGCCGGCACGATCACCGGAGCCGAACCGTCGAGCCGAGCGTGCCGTCGTTCCGTACGAGAGGAACGTCAGCTGGGTGCTGATGATCGACAGAACCAGGGTGGCGACGGCGAGCGCGGCGAGTTCGTCACCGCCGAGCCGGCCGACCACGGCCAGGTCGAGCAGTAGGTACAGCGGCGGGGCGATGAGCACCGCAAGCGCCGAGATGGTGAGGGTCCCGACGCGTCGCATCCCGGCATCGATGTCGGGGCCGGTCGTCGTCGGTGATCCGCTCAGAGTGACTCCCGCAGCCGGGCGATCACCTCGTCGGCCGAACCGGTGTCGCTGTAGCCGGAGGCGTTTCGATGGCCGCCGCCGCCGTGCGCTCGCGCGACCGGGACGAGATCGACGGTATTCTTCGACCGCAGCGACACTGTCCAGCTGTCGGCGTCGACTTCCTTGAACACGGCCGCAACCTCGGCCTCGGCGGTGGTGCGCACGATGTCGATGACGCTTTCGGACTCTTCCCAGCTCATCCCGCTCAACGCCGCACGGTCGACCACGGCGTACACCAGTCCCTCGCCGTCACACGCCGCAGCGTCCAACTGAGCCGACGCCAGAACACCGGCGACCATCCCCAGCCAGGCGAAGGGATGCGTGTCGAACAGCCGCCGACTCCAGGTGCGGGAGTCGACGCCGGCGTCGATCAGTCGGGCCGCGATGCGGTATGAGTTCGGACGCGCCCACCGGAAGGACCCCGTGTCGGTGGTCAGACCGGCATACAGGCACGTCGCGATGTCACTGTCGAGGTCGACACCGAGATCGTCGAGTATCCGCAGCACCAGCACCGCGGTGCAATCTGCTTGCGGATCAATGAAGTTCAGATCGCCGAAACCCTTGTTGGAGGCATGGTGGTCGATGACGAGGGAGGTGGCGGCCGCATCGAAGAGAGGCCCCAGGACGCCCAGCCGCTCGACGCTGGCCGCGTCCACCGAGATCACGAGATCACTTCCCCGGACGCCGGGGGCGTCGACGAGCAATTTCGCGCCGGGAAGTGCACCGAGGGCCGCGGGCAGGGTCTCCGGACCCGGAAAGGCGATCTCGACATCCACGCCGAGACGGTCCAGTGCCAGTCCGAGGGCGAGACCACTGCCGATGGTGTCGGCGTCGGGGCGGACGTGACACAGGATCGTCGCCGCACCGCCACTCTCGGCGGTACGGCGAAGCGTGTCGGCGACGGCCGCACTCGAGGCGTCGACCACTACTGCTCGACTTCGCCGGTCACGGCATCGGATTCGTCGGCGTCCTTGCTGCGGTACGGGTCGGCGTCGCCGGCCGGTTCGGCGCCCGCGGCACGACGTGCGACGAGCTCGTCGTTGGCCCGGGCCCGCGCCACCAGTTCCTCCATCTGCCGCGCGGCATCGGGAACGGTGTCGAGGACGAAGGTCAACGTCGGGGTGAACCGCACCCCGGTGCCCGCGCCCACCTTCGATCGGAGGATGCCGGTCGCCTTGGCCAGGCCGGCCGCGGCGGCGACGAGGTCGGGTTCCTCGTCCAGGGTGGATCCCATCACGGTGTAGAACACCGTGGCGTCGTGCAGGTCATTAGTGACCCGCGCGTCGGTGATCGTGACATGCGCCAGACGCGGGTCCTTGATCTCGTTGGCGATCGCCGACGCGACGATCGACGAGATCCGCTTGGCGAGACGTTGTGCTCGTGCCGGATCGGCCATCGGTGTCCTCCCAGAGGTCAGAAGATACTCCCCTCCCGGCGGGCGGTCCGGGCGAACCCGGACACCGCCCGCGGGAGGGGAGCCTCGATTGTTGCGCTGCGCGTCAGTCGCGCGCCTTCTCCTGCAATTCGTAACTCTCGATGACGTCGTCGACCTTGATGTCGCTATAGGTCAGCGTGAGACCACATTCGTAGCCTTCGCGAACCTCGGTGACATCGTCCTTCTCCCGTCGCAGCGAGGCGATGGTGAGATTCTCGGCCACCACGACGTTGTCGCGGAGCAGACGTGCCTTGGCGTTGCGGCGGACGATGCCCGACTGCACCAGGCAACCGGCGATGTTGCCGACCTTCGACGACTTGAAGATGGCGCGGATCTCGGCGCGGCCGAGTTCCACCTCTTCATAGATCGGCTTGAGCATGCCCTTGAGCGCGCTCTCGATCTCGTCGATGGCCTGGTAGATCACCGAGTAGTACCGGATATCGACGCCCTCGCGGTTGGCCAGCTCGGTGGCCTTGCCCTCCGCGCGGACGTTGAACCCGATGATGATCGCATCCGAGGCGGCCGCCAGGTTGACGTTGGTCTCGGTGACGCCACCGACACCGCGGTCGATGACGCGCAACGACACCTCGTCGCCCATGTCGATACCGAGCAGCGCCTCTTCGAGGGCCTCGACGGTACCGGAGTTGTCGCCCTTGAGGATCAGGTTCAGCTGGCTGGTTTCCTTCAGCGCCGAATCCAGGTCCTCGAGGCTGATCCGCTTGCGGCTGCGTGCGGCCAGCGCGTTGCGCTTGCGCGCATTGCGGCGGTCGGCGATCTGCCGGGCGATGCGGTCCTCCTCGACGACGAGCAGGTTGTCGCCCGCCCCGGGCACCGAGGTGAAACCGATCACCTGAACCGGACGCGACGGCAGGGCCGCCTCGATGTCGTCACCGTGTTCGTCGACCATGCGGCGCACACGTCCGTAGGCGTCGCCGGCGACGATCGAATCGCCGACCCTGAGCGTGCCGCGCTGGATGAGCACGGTCGCCACGGGTCCACGACCACGGTCGAGGTGCGCCTCGATGGCCACACCCTGGGCGTCCATGTCCGGGTTCGCCCGCAGGTCGAGCGACGCGTCGGCGGTCAGCAGCACCGCTTCGAGTAGTTCGTCGATGTTGGTGCCCTGCTTGGCCGAGATGTCGACGAACATGGCGTCGCCGCCGTACTCCTCGGGGATCAAACCGTACTCGGTGAGCTGACCGCGGATCTTCTGCGGATCGGCACCTTCCTTGTCGATCTTGTTGACCGCCACCACGATCGGCACGTCGGCCGCCTGCGCGTGGTTGATGGCCTCCACCGTCTGCGGCATGACGCCGTCGTCGGCGGCGACCACCAGGATCGAGATGTCGGTGGCCTTCGCACCGCGGGCACGCATGGCGGTGAACGCCTCGTGACCCGGGGTGTCGATGAAGGTGATGAGCCGATCATCGCCGTTGAGGTGCGTATTCACCTGGTAGGCACCGATGTGCTGGGTGATGCCGCCGGCCTCGCCCTCGCGGACGCTGGCATTACGGATCGTGTCCAGCAGTCGGGTCTTACCGTGATCGACGTGGCCCATGACGGTGACCACCGGCGGACGCTGCTCGAGGTCTTCCTCGTCGCCCTCGTCCTCGCCGTAGGACAGGTCGAAGCTCTCGAGGAGTTCGCGGTCCTCGTCCTCGGGGCTGACCACCTGGACGGTGTAGTTCATCTCCGAGCCGAGCAGCTCCAGCGTCTCGTCGTTGACCGACTCCGTCGCCGTGACCATCTCGCCGAGGTTGAACAACGCCTGGACCAGCGATGCCGGGTTGGCGTCGATCTTGTCTGCGAAGTCCGACAGCGAGGCGCCACGGGCGAGACGGATGGTCTCACCGTTGCCACGCGGCAGCCGGACACCACCGACCGCTGGTGCCTGCATGTTCTCGTACTCGGCGCGCTTCGCCCGCTTCGACTTGCGGCCCTTGCGGGGCGCACCGCCGGGACGTCCGAACGCACCCGCGGCACCGCCGCGACCACGTCCACCACCGCCGGGGCGGCCGCGGAAACCGCCGCCACCTGCGGGTGCGCCGGCACCGGGAGCACCGCCACCGCCGCCGCGGTAGCCACCGCCGCCACCACCGCGGTTACCGGGACCGCCGCTGCGGCCACCGGGCCGGGCGTCGGGTCGGCTGGCACGGCTGGGCATCGCACCCGGGTTCGGGCGCGGCGGCATGTTGCCGGGGCTGGGACGGGGACCGCCCTGGCCGGGAGCGGGACGTCCGCCACCCTGACCGGGTCGATTCTGCGCGCCGGGACGTCCACCGCCGGGACGGGGACCGCCCTGACCGGGGCCGGGACGCGGACCCTGCGGACGCGGCGCGGGGGCCGGTGCCGAGGAGTACGGGTTGTTCCCGACCCGTGGTGCACGCGGACCGGGCTTCGGTCCGGGGCGCGGACCGGGACTCGGGGCCGACGGCGCTGCGGGCGCGGGTGCCGACGCAGCAGCCGGCTTGGGTGCTGCGGGCTTGGCTGCCGGAGCACTCGGCGCGGGAGCCGGGGCCTGCGGGGCCGGGGCCGCCGGGGTGGCGGCCGCGGGACGGGCCGGGGCTGCCGGCGCGCTCACCTCGGGTGCCGGAGCGGGACCGGGCTTGGGCGCCGACGCATTGCCGCCGGGCTTGGGGCCGGGACGCGGACGCGCACCGGGCTTGGGTGCGCCGCCGTTACCGCTGGGCTTGGGTGCGGCGGAGCCGCCGTCTTTCTTGGGGAATGATTCGCGAAGTCGACGGGCCACGGGGGCCTCGACGGTCGACGACGCGGATTTGACGAACTCACCTTGTTCTTTGAGTCGCTCGAGCACTTGCTTGCTCGTCACGCCCAGTTCCTTGGCCAGTTCGTGCACGCGGGCCTTGCCTGCCACTGCTCTCCTCACTTGGAGGCCGAGCGGGCTGCCCGCTACGGCCTCGGATTATGTCCGATACGTGCTCATCGTGGGGACTTCACGGTGTGCTCATGTCTTCTGCTACCTGTTCCGGCTCGGTGTCGAGCCTGCTGTCGTCCGCGATCGGGAACCGATCCCCGGCTCCGATCGCTTCGGCGAGGTCATCTGGGTTGGCGGCCAGATTCGTCGTCCTCAATGCCACTGCGAATGCCCGTCGTCGCACCGCCGCGGACACACAGTCCACGCTCGGATGCAGCCACGCACCTCGTCCCGGCATGGTCTTCGCGAGATCGACCACGACCGTCGGTCCGTCGGCACCCTCGCGGGCGACCAGACGAACCAGTGCGGTGATCTCGGCGCGTTGCCGACATCCGATGCACATTCGGACGGGACGATCCCGACGGCCATCGTCGGAGGACGTGGTCGACGGCTTTCGCTGAACCATCGCTCAGTCTAGCGTGAGTCGCCGCTAAGAGGACAATCGGCCACCACTCGGTGTGCGGGAGCCGGTCGCGGCCGACCCGTCGGCATCGGATCGGATGTCGATTCGCCACCCGGTCAGCCGTGCGGCCAGCCGCGCATTCTGTCCTTCCTTGCCGATGGCGAGGGACAGTTGATAATCCGGTACCACCACTCGTGCGGCTTTCCCCGCGAGGTCGACGACCTCGACGGAGACAACCTTCGCCGGCGACAGTGCATTCCCGACGAAGGTGGCCGGATCGGTGTCGAAGTCGATGATGTCGATTTTCTCGCCGGCGAGTTCACTCATCACGTTGCGCACGCGCTGACCCATCGGGCCGATGCAGGCCCCCTTGGCGTTGAGGCCGCTGACACCGGTGTGCACCGCGATCTTCGACCGGTGACCCGCCTCACGGGCGACGGCGACGATCTCCACGGAGCCGTCCTCGATCTCCGGGACCTCCAGCGAGAACAGTTTGCGAACCAGGTTCGGGTGCGTGCGCGACAAGGTGATCTGCGGTCCACGCTGTCCTCGGGTGACTCCGACGACGTAGCACTTGATGCGATCGCCATGGGTGTAGGTCTCCCCCGGCACCTGCTCGGCGGGCGGGATGACGCCTTCGGTGGCGTTGGCCTCGCTGCCGATCTGCACGACGACCATGCCGCGGGCGTTGGCGCGGGCGTCCTGCTGGACGACGCCGCCGACGATCTCGCCCTCGTGGGCGACCAGATCGCCGAAGCTCTTCTCGTTCTCGGCGTCACGCAGCCGCTGCAGGATCACCTGGCGCGCGGTGGTCGCCGCGATGCGGCCGAATCCCTCGGGGGTGTCGTCGTACTCGTGGACGACGTCGCCGTGCTCGTCGAGTTCCTGGGCCATCACCCGCACCTCACCGGATTTCCGGTTCACGTCGATGCGCGCGTGCGGGGCGAAACCGTCGGTGTGCCGGTAGGCGGTGAGCAGGGCCGTCTCGATGGCGGTGATGACGGTGTCGATCGAGATGCCCTTGTCGGCCTCGATCATCCGCAGGGCGTTGATGTCGATGTTCATGTCGTGAGTGCTCCTATTCATTTGTCGGTTTCACTTGTACGGCTATTCAGTTGTGGCCACTGAAGTTGTGTCGAGTCCAGTGTCCGCCGCGGGACCCGTCCTTCACAATTCCGTCGGACCGGGTTCGCGGCGTCGCTCGATCTCGCTGTCGTCGAGGCCGCAGCGTTGCAGCTCGGCCACGCTCGGGCGGGAGAAGTCGACCTCCACCACGGCCCGGTCGACCGCGGTGAACGGGATCGTTTCGGCGCCGATCCGGCCCCGCGTATTGGTGACGACGGTGACCTCGCCGTCGGTGCTCGCCCCGATGCGTCCCTCGACCTTTCGGCCGTCGTGCAGCGTGATGCCGACCTTGCGGCCCTGCGCCCGTCGCCAGTGCCGCGCCAGGGTGAGCGGACGCCCGATGCCGGGTGAGGTGACCTCGAGCGTGTAGGGGGTGTCGGAGATGTTGGGACCGGCGTCGAGGACCTCGTTGATGTCGCGGGTGAGCGCACCCAGAACGTCGAGATCGGCGCCGCCGTCCCGATCCACGACGAGGCGGACCTCGTCGGTGCCGGCCGCGGACGAGATGATCACGTCCTCGAGGTCGAAGCCGTTCTCGACGACCAGATGTTCGACGAGGTCGTGAACCCGTTGCTTCTCGATGGCCACCGCATTCTCCTCGTCTTCAGTTGTCCGGTCGGTCGGCCCGCCCATGGTAGTGGATGGGCCGAGCGGATCCGACCACGGTGTGCACGGCCGGTGCGGACTCCGACCGGGCTGGCATCATGTGTCGGGTGATGCGTCCACCACCCGCCGACCCCGTCCACGGCGATACGCCCCACGGCGGCACCGGCCCGTCCCGTCGCACCGTCCTGCGCGGCAGTGTGATGCTCGGTGCCGGCGCGACGGCGGTGGCCACCGCCGCGGGATGCGATCGAGGGCCAACGCCGGGTCAGGTCACCGCACAGGCGCTGGTGCCGTTGGCCCGGTCGGCGGTGGCCGACGCCGCGGCGGCACGGGCACTGGCCCCGCAGCTGACCGACTATTCCGCGGCACTCGGCGTCGTCGCCGATCAACGCGGTCAGCATGCGCAAGCACTGCGGGAGGAGATCACCCGTCTCGATCAAGACATCGCCGGGCAGATCGATACACCGGCGTCCGGCACCGCATCGAGTGCACCGACGTCGTCGGGTGCCGGCCCCAGCGCGACAAGCGGTCCGGCGGCGCCGTCGGCGACCACCCTCGACGGGCTGCGATCGGCGTTGGCGGCGTCGGCCAGGGCGGCGGAGAGTTCGGCGATCGACCTGAGCGGGTACTCCTCGGGCCTGGCCGGTTCGATCAGCGCGTCGGTGACAACCCTGGTGGAGGTGCAGCTCGGATGAGTTCGGTCGATGCGATGTCGGCTGCCGTCGACACCCAGAACGCCGCCATCTTCACCTATGGGGTGGCCACCGCGTTCATATCGTCCGCACGGCGGCCGATGCTCGAGGAGTTCATCGCCGAGCACCGCACCGAACGGGACCGGATCACCGCGGCGATCACGGCGGCCGGCGGCACTCCCCCCGAGGCCGCGGCCGGCTATACGTTGCCGATCACGGTGAATGACCCGGTCAGCGCGGCGCAGGTGGTGCTCGATTCCGAAATCGACTGCACCGTCGCCTATCGCGCCCTACTCGAGCAGGCCGACGGCGCCCCGGCACGCGCCCTCGGTGTCGACGGACTGACATCGTCGGCATTGCGGGCCGCGCGGTGGCGTGTGGTGCTGGGTGAGCGGCCCGCCACGGTCGCATTTCCCGGTCGTCGGTAGTCTCGCGACACCCGTGAACGGTCGTCACCCGACGCCGGTGGGCGTCACCACCTACGCTTCCGGGGGGCGACACCCGACGCCGCGGTCAGAAGAACGGACAACGCCAGATGACGACACTCGAGAGCGTTCGCGACCTCGCACGTCGCGCACACGCGGGCCAGGTCGACAAGATGGGCCGCGACTACTACACCGCCCACCTGGAACCGATCGCGGAACGCCTCGCGCCGCTCGGCCCCGACGCCGAGATGGCCGGACTCCTGCACGACATCCTCGAGGACACCGACGTCACGGTGACGGAGTTGACCGACTTCGGGATTCCGGCACATGTCATCCGGGCCGTCGTCGCGGTGACCAAGAACGACGGTGAGGACTATTCGGCCGCCATCGAGCGCGCCGCGGCCGATCCGCTCGGCCGGCAGGTCAAACTCGCCGACAACGCCCAGAACCTGTCGGGCAACGCCGCACTCGCCGAACGCGATCCGCAGACCGCGGCGCGCCTCAAGCAGAAGTACGAGACGGCGCGCGAACGCCTGCTCGCGGCGGGGCGTGACGATCCGTCCCGCTGATCCGGCGTTTGTCTGATCCGGCCTTTGTCTGATCCGGCCTTTGTCTGATCCGGCCTTTGCCGAACCGTCGGGTCAGCCGCGCACTGCCGCGGTGATCGCCTCGACCGCGTCGTCGACGGGAACCTCGGTGCTCTCGCCGGTGAACCGGTCACGCACCTCGACGACACCGTTGGCATAGCCACGCCCGACGACGACAACCGTTGGCACACCGAGCAGTTCGGCGTCCTTGAACTTCACACCGGGTGAGGCCTTGCGGTCGTCGAGGAGGACCTCCAAACCGGCGGCGTCGAGATCAGCGGCCAGGGTGTTCGCGCCGTCGATCGCGCCCTGGTCCTTGTTGGCGATCACCAGGTGCACGGCGAAGGGCGACACCGCACGCGGCCAGCGCAGCCCCTTGTCGTCGTGGTTCTGCTCGGCGAGCACCGCCACCAGACGCGACACCCCGACGCCGTAGGAGCCCATCGTCAGCCGTACCGGCTTACCACTCTCGCCGAGGACGTCGACCTCGAAGGCGTCGGTGTACTTCTGACCGAGCTGGAAGATATGACCGATCTCGATGCCCTTGGCACTGACCAAGGGGCCCTTGCCATCCGGCGAGGCGTCGCCGTCGCGGACCTCGGCGGCCTCGATGGTGCCGTCGGCGACGAAGTCACGTCCGGCCACCAGGCCGACGACATGCTTGTTCGGCGCGTCGGCGCCGGTGATCCACGATGAGCCGTCACCGATCCGCGGATCGACAAGATAGCGAACCCCGTTGTCCTGCAGACCCTTCGGTCCGATATATCCCTTGGTGAGGAACGGGTTGGCGGCGAAGTCGGCCTCGGTGAGTAGCTCCACCTCGGCCGGCTCGAGGGACGCCTCGAGTCGTTTGAAATCGACCTCGCGGTCACCGGGCACACCGACGCCCAGCAACTCCCAATCCTTGCCCGGCTCACGGACTTTCACCAGGATGTTCTTGAGTGTGTCGGCGGCGGCGTAGCTGCCGTCGAGGGTGTCGTTGGCCCACGCCACAAGGGTGTCGATGGTCGGGGTGTCCGGGGTGTCGTGCACGACGGCGGCGGGCGCGTCGTCGAACGGAATCGGCTCTGCCGCAGGGGTGATCACGGCTTCGACATTGGCGGCGTAACCCGACTCGATGCACCGGACGAAGGTGTCCTCACCGACCTCGCTCTCGGCGAGGAACTCCTCGGAGGCGCTGCCACCCATGGCTCCCGAGGTGGCCGCGACGATTACGTACCGTACGCCGAGGCGCGCGAAGATCTTCTGATACGCCTCCCGGTGGGCCTGGTAACTGACCTTGAGCCCGTCGTCGTCGAGGTCGAAGGAATAGGAGTCCTTCATGACGAATTCACGGCCACGCAGAATGCCGGCGCGGGGGCGTTCCTCGTCGCGGTACTTGGTCTGGATCTGATACAGCACCACCGGCAGATCCTTGTACGAGGAGTACTCCCCCTTGACCAGCTGGGCGAACAGTTCCTCGTGGGTGGGCCCGAGCAGCATGTCGGCGCCCTTGCGGTCCTTGAGTCGGAACAGCGCCGGGCCGTATTCGGTCCACCGGCCGGTCTCCTCGTACGGATCGCGCGGCAGCAGCGCGGGCAACAGGATCTCCTGGGCGCCGATGGCGTTCATCTCGTCGCGGACGACCTGCTCGACGGCCTTGAGGACCTTGAGGCCCAACGGCAACCAGCTGTACACACCGGGCGCTGCGCGTCGCACGTATCCGGCGCGGACGAGCAGCTTGTGGCTGGGAACCTCGGCGTCGGCGGGGTCGTCGCGCAGGGTTCGCAGGAACAGGGTCGACATGCGGGTGATCACGGGAGCCGAGTCTAGTCGGGTGCTGCAACCGCATTGTCGCGCCCGTCGGCGCCGCCGATACAGTGTGGCGGTGCTCGTCATCCTCCCCCCTTCGGAAACCAAGTCCGACGGCGGTTCCGGCGCCCCGCTCGACCTCGACGCGCTGTCCTTCACCGAGCTGAACCCGACCCGTAAGCGCATCGCCGACGCGATCGTCGACCTCGCCGACGACCTGGACGCCAGTCAGAAGGCACTCGGCCTCGGCAAGACCCAACTCGCCGAGGTCGACCGCAACGCCGACCTGTGGCTCTCCCCCACCCGCCCGGCGATCGAGCGCTACACCGGCGTGCTCTACGACGCCCTCGATCACCGCTCGCTGACGAAGGCGGGCAAGAACAAGGCCGCCGAGCGTCTCGCCATCGGCTCGGCACTGTTCGGCGTGGTTCGGGCCACCGACCCGATCCCGGCCTATCGCCTCTCCGGGGGATCCAAACTCCCCAGGCTGCCGCCCCTGACCGCACTGTGGAAACCGGAGCTGTCGGCGGCCCTCGACGCGGTCGACGATTTCGTCGTGGATCTGCGCTCGGGTATCTATCAGCAGCTCGGCCCGGTGTCGGGGGCGGTGACCGCCACCGTGGTCACCGAGGCCGCCGACGGCACCCGCAAGGTGGTCAGCCACTTCAACAAGCATTACAAGGGACTGATGGCGCGCGAACTCGTGCGAACCCGCCGCACCGTGCGCGACATCAACGGACTCGCGTCGGTTCTCGGTGACGCCGGCCAGCGGGTGGAAATCGCGCGCGGTGATGAGATCGTCGTGATCACCGACTGACCGTGAGTCGGGACCCGAACCGATTTCCAGAAGACGCCATTAACTATGGTGAATCGCAATGTCTGAACCGTTGTTCGTCGTCAACCTCGATCCGCGCACCCACGATCTGCGTGACCAGCCGTTCGATCCGTCAGCGCTCGAGGCGTTCGCCGCGCGGCGGCTGACGGACCGCCCCACCGACCGGTCAGCGGAATCCAGTGGCCGCACGCTGGTCGATGCGCCGTGGATCCGGCTGGACCTCGCCCCCGACACCGCGACCTTCGCCGTCACACCCGGGCCGGCGGAGGCCGCCGTCGTCCACGACGTGCTCTCGACTGTGGGAGGCACCGCCCTCGGTGCCGGGATCGGTGTGAACATCACGTGCGACCGGGCCTGGCTGGGTGCCGACCGGGGGCCAACCGACACCGCGCTGATCGTCGTGCGCAGCGAGGCGGAGGTTGCCGAGTGCCTCGTCCTCGACGGTGTGCATCCCGGGATCTACGACGGCCCGCGCGCCGCTGTACGCACCCTGCCCACCTTCGGTTCCGAGGCCCACGTCGCCAGGGCGCTCGGCGATCGGGTGTCGATCACGCTCGATGACGAGGGTGTCCTATTGACCGGAGTGTGGTTCGACCCGCCGATGCGGTTGCGGGACGACGGAACCCTCGTCGACGGAGCCCCGCCGGCGACGATCACCATGCGGTGGGGTGCCGCGACGACGGTGTTGGACGTCGGGCTGCGCTATGCGGCACGCGGTTGGACCCTGCAGGCGGCGGCGAGCCATCTGCGTGTCTGGGGGCACGGTGCGAATCTGATGGTCACCGGCCCGCGTCAGGCCGTCCTGTCCGAGCCGGACTGAGGGCGGCGCGCCACGGCCCGTGTGTCGGGGCCGGTGTGTCGGGGCCGGTGTGTCAGGGCCGATGTGCGACGGCGTCGTCGACGTCGAGGGTGGTGTTCGCGGCTTCCTGGGCGGCCTGCCCCTCCGCGACCTCCTCCGGGGTGAACCGCATGAACATGACGACGACCGCCGCGATCAGCGCGATCCCCGCACAGCAGGCAAACGCCAGGCCGTAACCGTCGGCCTGCGCCGCGAGTTGGGTGGGGTTCATGGTCTCCACCGGCCCGGTGGTGCCGCCCTGCGACAACGCCCGTGAGGTGACCATCGCGCCGACGGCGACCAGTCCGATGGCGCCACCGAGGTTCTGGGCGACCTGCGCCAACGCGGTCAGCGGTCCGATCTCGGTCGGCGCGACGCCGGCCACGACCGACAGGGTGAGCGGGATCACCGACAGTCCCACGCCGAAGCCGATGATGACGACCGTCAGTCCGATGCCCGGGAAGTAGTGCGGCATCTCGGTGGCGATCGAGGACGCGTACAGGCATCCCGCGAGGATGATCGCGCCGCCGACGAGCACCAGCCACCGGGGCTGGATCATCAGCGAGAGTTTGGACGCGATCGCCGCGGCCACACCCAGCCCCACGGCGAACGGCACGACGGCCAGACCACTCTCGATCGGCGAGTACTTCAGAATGCCCTGCAGGTACAGAGAGATGAACACCGCCATACACATCATGATCATGCTGGCCAGGAAGATCGCGGCGAGGGCGGCGACCCGGCTGGTGTTGTCGAAGAGGACGAACGGCAGGATCGGGTTCGCGGCGCGACGTTCGACCACGATGAATGCAGCGAGCGCGACGGCACCGAGGAGGAAGGAACCGACGACGAGGGGCCGACCCCACCCGTCGGGACCTTCGCTGACCGCCAGCACCAGCAGCGTGCAGCCCACCGTGGCGAGCACGGCACCGCGGACGTCGAGTGCCAGACGTTCACCCTGGGACTCACGCAACGCGAACACGGCGCCGACCGCCACCGCCAGCCCGATCGGCACATTGATGAGGAACACCAGCCGCCAGGACATCTCGGTGAGCACACCACCGAGGATGAGGCCGGCGACCGACCCCACGCCCGTCATCGCCGCGTAGATGGCGAAGGCCTGACTGCGCGGCTTTCCCGGCGCGAAGGTGGTGGCCACCAGGGCCATCGCGGTGGGTGCCGCGACGGCCGCCGACGCACCCTGCAGGGCTCGTCCGACGATCAGGCTCGCCTCGTTCCAGGCGACCCCGCACAGCAGCGAGGTGAGGGTGAACGCCGTGACACCGACGATGAACATCCGCTTGCGGCCGAAGGTGTCGCCGAGTCTGCCGCCGAGCAGCATCAGACCGCCGAAGGCCAGGACGTAGCCGGTGATGACCCAGTTCGCCGACGATTCGCCGAGATCCAGGTGATCGCGGATGCTCGGGAGTGCGAGGGCGGCGACGGTGCCGTCGAGAACCATCAGCAGTTGCATCCCCGACAGCACCAGGATCGCGAGACCGAAGACCGGCCGGTATTGACCGGGCACCACCGTGGTGCCGTGATCAGACGGAGCTGATAGCGACATAAGGGTCGACGCTACCGTTCGCCTTGATCAATATGCCAATCGTTGTTGGCAATGTTGGCACAGAAGTGACGGCAAGTTGATACGGCAGTGACCTCGTGAGGCGGCTGTGACGGCGTCGAAAACCGAGGATCCTGCCGGATCAGGAACTGACGGTGGTGTCCGCGTCGGTGAACCCGGCGACGTCGCCGATCACCACGATGGCCGGTGGTCGCAGGTTTCCGCGGACCGCCTCCTCGGCGGCGTGGGCCAGATCCGCACGGATCACCCGCTGGGTGGGCAGCGAGCCGTTCTCGATCATCGCCACCGGTGTCTGCGGGCTGCGGCCACCGTCGAGCAACGCCTGGGTGAACCGGTCGATGCGTTCGACGGCCATCATCAGCACCAGGGTGCCGCGCAGCCTGCCCAATGCCGGCCAGTCGACCAGTGAATCGGGATGATCGGGCGCCACGTGCCCAGAGACGATCACCACCTCATGGGTGACGCCTCGATGGGTGACGGGGATGCCCGCGGATGCGGGCACCGAGATCGGGCTGGTGATCCCGGGGACGACGGTCACCGGGACATCGGCGGCGACGCAGGCCTGCAGTTCCTCGAAGCCCCGGCCGTACACATACGGGTCGCCGCCCTTGAACCGCACGACGAACTTGCCCTCCTTGGCGCGGGCGATCAGGACATCGTTGATGGCCTCCTGTTTCATCGCCCGCCCATAGGGCACCTTCGCGGCGTCGATGATCTCCACCTGCGGCCCCAACGCGGCCAGCAGTTGCGGCGGCGCGAGCCGGTCGGCGACGACGACGTCGGCGGCCATCAGCAGCCGCAGGCCGCGGACGGTGATGAGGTCGGGGTCCCCCGGTCCGCCACCGACCAGCGCCACCCCGGGCGGGTGCGGTGCATCGTCGACGACGAGGTCACCGTCGGCCAGTGCCCGGCCGATGGCGGCCCGCAACGCGGCGGACAACTTGTGATCGCCGCCGGCGAGGACGCCGAACTGGACGTCCCGGTGGCGACCCGAGGCCGGGGTGACGGCCGAACCGAAGCGCGCGTCGTCGGCCCGCACACAGAACGTGTGCGACCGTTCCGCCTCGGCCACCACCGCGGCGTTGACGTCGGGGTCGTCGGTGCAGGCCATCGCATACCACGCACCCCTCAGATCGCCGTCGGTGTAGGCACGGCGATGGATGCTCACCCCCGGGTAGGACTCCACCGCGGGCGTCGGGTCGATCGCCACCACATGCACGTCGGCGCCGGCCGCCACCAGATTGGGCAGCCGGCGCTGTGCGACCGACCCGCCGCCGACCACGACGACCCTGCGGCCGACCAGATCGAGACCGGCCAGGTAGTGGCCGGCGATTGCGGCGTCACGCTCGGGGTTCTCAGGGGTGTCGGACATGAGTGTGGAGCCTACCGGCTCGGGCACGTCGCGCCCGGGCACGCGGCATGACCGCCGCCGCGATTCCCGCGTGCGCCGCAACCCCCTTGTCCGAGTGGATCTTTGATCGACTACAGCGGCAGCTCACCGGTGCGGCGGATGTAGGACCACACATCCGCGGTCGGCACACCGAGCCGATGCGCCGACGATTGCAGCAACGCACCGAGGAGCAGCGAACTGCAGTACTCGCCGGCGGCGGTGTCCTCGGCGTGACAGCGCACCTCGTTCCACCAGGTCGGATTGTGGTTCGCGGCGGCCTCGGCCATGGTGATCGCCGCGAGGAAGCCGACCGGGACGTCGGGTTCCGGTGCCGGTATCGGGCGTTCGCAACTGCCGCAGCATTCGCCGCAGCCCCCTGCCGGTGCGGACGGCTCGATTCCCAGGTTCATCGGTAGGTCCGCGATCGTCATGCGCCCGCCATTGCCCTTCGGGACTCGCGCTCCAGCGCGCGCTCGCGGGCCCGCTGGAACTTCTCCACCTTGACGTTCATCTCCTCGAGGAAGTCGGCGAGCTTGTCGCGGTACATGTCTCCGAGTGGGCCGAAGTCGTCACGCTCGAAGATCCGCCACTTCCGCAGCACCGGCATCACCACCTCCGAAAGATGTTGCGGCAGATCGTAGATCCCACCCTTGGCGATGAGCACCGCGTTGCGCCGGAAGTTCGGCATCGAGGCACCGGGCATCTGGAAGTTCGAGACGATCCCGTAGATCGCGGCCATCGCCTGATCGGGCACCAGGTCGAGCGCACCGGCGACGATGTTGCGGTAGAAGAGCATGTGCAGGTTCTCGTCCGCCGCGACACGCTGCAGCATCTTGTCGGCAATGGGATCCCCGCACGCCTTGCCGGTGTTGCGGTGACTGACGCGGGTGGCCAGTTCCTGGAAGCTGACGTAGCTGACGGCGTAGAGCATGTCGAAGCTGTGATCGCGCTGACCGTCGTCCTCGGGCAACGGATTGAATCCGTGCGTCATGTGCAGCATGCGGGTTTCCTCGAGTTCCACCGGGTCCACCCCACGGGTGACGACGAGGTAGTCGCGCATCACCGTCGAGTGGCGCATCTCCTCGGCGGTCCACCGGCCGACCCAGAAACCCCAGGCGTCGTCGAGGGTGAAGTTGTCGGCGATCACGCGGTGATACGACGGCAGGTTGTCCTCGGTGAGCAGGTTGGTGATCATCGCCGCCTTCGCGACCTCCGACAGCTGCGACTGCTCGGGATCCCAGTCCACGCCGCCGAGAGCGGCGAAGTTTCGCCCGTCGTCCCACGGGACGTAGTCGTGCGGGTGCCAGTCTTTGGTCATCTTCATGTGGCGTTCGACTTCGGTCTCGCAGACCGGCAACAGTTCACGCAGCAAGTCGGAGCCGGTCATTCCGGCATCACTGGTGGCTGGTCCGATGAGGGTGCTCACGCGTCGCTCCTAGTGCTCTTCGTGTCGGATCGTTACGACCGCGGCGGGATGTGCGTCGTTGCCACACCCGCTCGACGGTCCTCCAGGCGCGCGGCCCGACACGCGCTCCCGGTTCTCCACACTCTCCGCCACGTCCCACCCGTCACACGTGAGCCAAAGGTCCCCTGTCGGTGGGGACCGACGTCGCGATCTGGGCGGCCCGGTGCGGTAACTTCGTGTCATGTCCTCCGACGTCCATCCCGCTTCTGCCGACGATTCCGGTGGTGAGCTCGGCCACGAGGGTGCGCCGAGGACACCGGTTCGGGTGTACCTCGTCGACGACCACGAACTCGTCCGGCGCGGTCTGCGTGACCTGCTCGGAACCGCCGGCGACATCGAGGTGGTCGGAGAGGCGGCGAGCGTCGGAGAGGCCCGCGTCGGCGTCCTGGCGGCCAAGCCCGACGTGGCGGTGCTCGATGTCCGGTTGCCCGACGGCAACGGTGTCGAATTGTGCCGCGACATCCGCGCCGCCGATCCGTCCATCCACTGCCTGATGCTCACCAGCTACGCCGACGACGATGCCCTGCTCGCCGCCGTGTTGGCCGGTGCCTCCGGATTCGTGCTCAAGCAGATCCTCGGACACAACCTGGTGGCGGCCGTGCGCACCGTCGGTAAGGGTGGCTCGCTGCTCGACGATCGCAGCACGGCGGCGCTTCTGGCGAAGTTGCGCGACGGTAAGCAGCACACCGATCCACTCGCCGACCTGACCCACCAGGAGCGCGAGGTCTTCAACCTGATCGGCGACGGCATGACGAACCGCCAGATCGCCGAACGAATGTTCTTGGCGGAGAAGACAATCAAGAACTACGTCTCCCGCATCCTCGCCAAACTCGACATGCAGCGCCGCACCCAGGTCGCGGTGATGGCGACCAAACTGCGCGACGGGAAGGCGTAGCCAACCGAGTCGATGATTCTTCCGGCCGTGCGGGATCCCCGTCTCATCACCGTCCGTCGGGGTGGAACCCTCAGCGACGAGAATCATCATCTGCTCGCGCTGTGGTCGGCGACGTGCGCCGAGCACGTCCAGGGCGCATTTGAGGCGGCCTCTCCCGACGACCGTCGACCCCGTGACGCCATCGATCACGCCCGGCTGTGGGCTCGTGGCCAGATCGCGATGATGACGGCGCGGGCCGCGGGTGGTCACGCCATGGGAGCTGCGCGTCCGCTGACCGGCGCCGCCCGCTTCGCCGCCTACGCGGCGGGACAGGCGGCCGTGGTCGCGCACGTTGCCGAACACAACCTCGGCGCAGCTGCTTACGCCATCAAGTCCGCGCGGGCGATGGCGCCGGAGAACGATCGGGAGGCAGTGCGTGCCGCCGAGTGCGAGTGGCAGCGAGCGCAGCTGCCACCCCAGATCCGCGATCTCGTCCTCGACGATCAACGTCGCCGCAACGGTATCTGCTGGGACATGTTCACCTGAGCCGGCGTCGTATGCGGCTCAGGTGTCGCGTCACCCCTCGGCCAGCGGCACCGACCAGGTCAGCGTCGTGCCACCGCCGCGCCCGTCGCGCCGGCGTGGTGCGGTGTGGATGTCGAAGACGCCGTCGCACTCTTCGGCGCGACGGGTCAGATTGTCCAGCCCCCGGTAGTTGACGTCCTTGGCGATTCCGACGCCGTCATCCTCGATCTCCACGGTCAGCACGTCGTCGGCGCTCACCGACACCGAGATGTGCTCGGCGTGCGCGTGCCGGAGCGCGTTGGAAAGCCCTTCGCGCAGAACGGCATCGATATGTGGTCCGAGCGCATCGGGTACCACGGTGTCGACCGGGCCGATGAACTGCACGCTCGGCGCGATCGGCGCGTGCACCGACAACTCCGAGACGATGTCGAGCACTCGACGACGCAACGTCGAGGTGTCGTGATGATCCGACACCGTCTGCAGATCGAAGATCGAGGTCCGGATCTGCGCGATCGTCCGGTCCAGATCGGTCATCACCTGCTCGAGACGCGCGGTGGTCGCCTCGTCGGTTGTCCCCGGCTGCGCGGCCGAACGTGCCTGCATCGTCTGGATCGACATACCGATCGCGAAAAGGCGCTGAATCACATGGTCGTGTAGATCACGGGCGATGCGATGCCGATCCTCGAGCACCTCCAGATCGCGGGCGACCTGCTGCTGCTCGGCGTAGACGATGGCCAGCGACGCCACCTCGGCGACACCGGCCAGACCGGCGATCTCCTCGTCCTCCCAGAACTTCTTCTCGCGGGCGGTGATCAGCAACCAGCCGAACGCCCCCGACGCGCGATGCAGCGGCTGCACCGTCGCCCACCCGGCCCCCGAACGTGACAGTTCCGAGTCGATCTCCTCGATCGGCACCACCGACAACCCGGTACCGGCGGGCAGTGTCAACCGCGACAGGTCCAACCCGGTGCGGGTGGCCCCGGCGACCGACCGATGTCCCTGCTCGCCGGTGATCAAGTACACGTCCACCGCGTTGACCAACTCGGCCACGTCCGAACACATCCGGGACAGGGTGTCCGACAACGCGATCCCGGCCAGTGGCTCCGATCCGCGACGGGCGAGGATCTGCATCCACCGGTGTCGGGTGCGCGCACGCTCGAAGAGTTGAGCGTTGTCCACGGCGATGCCCGCGGCCACCGCCAGGACGGCGATCAACGTCTCGTCGAGCTCGGAAAACTGTGCACCGCCCCGCTTCTCGGTCAGGTAAATCCGCCCGAAGATCGAACCGCGAATGATGATCGGCGCGCCGAGGAAGGTGGTCATCGGCGGGTGATTCGGCGGGAATCCCACCGACGCCGGATGTTTGGCGAGATCGGGAATCCGCAGAACGTGCGGATCGTCCATCAGCACACCGAGCACGCCGCGACCGACGGGCAGCGCACCCATCCGTGCTCGCTCAACGGATGTGATGCCGGTGTAGACGAACTCGCTGAGACCGCCGTCCGGTCCGCGCACGCCAAGTGCGCCGTAGCGGGCGTCGACGACGCCGACGGCCACCTCGACGATCCGTTGCAGAGCCCGGTCGAGTTCGAGTCCCTGCCCCACCACGAGGACAGCTTCGAGCAGGTCCCGAAGGATGTCGGGGTCGTCGACACCGTACTCGAGCAGAGCGTCGAGCACGGCCCGCAGTTCAGTTCCGGACATGGTCATCGCGGTCACCACCGATCGTCGTAGCCGTCGTTGCCGCGTCGACGAATCGTGCGATCGCATATGGCGTCGCCACCGGGTGTACGTGCAGGTAGGACGCGTGCACGCCATCACCGATGGCCCCATCGGTGACGGGCACCCCACTGACGCCACGCCATCCCCAGGCGGGAGCTCCCTGGTCGATGTCGACGTAGGAGCGGTGGAATTCGTGACCGGTGACCCGCTCACCGGCCCTGTACAAGACCGAATCGGCGATGGCGACGGCATCCCGGTATCCGAGATTCAACCGTGGACCGAAGACGCCGACACCGTCGATGACACCGGTCATCGCATGCCCGTCGAGCTCGCGGCAGAGGTAGAGCAGGCCGGCGCACTCGGCGTGGATCGCGCCTCCGCCACGAGCATGGTCGGCAATATCGTTGCGTAGCAGCGTGTTTGCCGACAGTTCGGCAGCGTGTTCCTCGGGGAATCCGCCCCCGATGACGACAGCGGCGGTGCCGTCGGGAAGTCGGTCGGTCAGCGGATCGAACTCGGCGATGTCGGCACCCGCGGCCCTCAGCAGCTCGGTGTGCTCGGCGTAACCGAAGGTGAACGCAGCCCCGGCGGCCACCGCCACCACCGGGCGGGCCCGGGGAGGTGACATATCCGGGCCGACGGCCCCGGCGATCGCCTCCGCTGCACTCCACGGTCGATCCGGGACCCCACGCGCGGCGTGCGCTGCCGCGACGATGGCCGGCAGGTCGAGTCCGGCTCCCACCGTCGCCGTCATTGCAGCCACCGCGGTCACCGCATCCGCGCTGCGTTCGGCGGCCGGGATCAGGCCGAGATGACGCGACGGGACCGCCAGCTCGGGATTGCGGTGCAGCACACCGAAAACGGGAACACCGGCCCGCGCACACGCCTGACGCAGGACCGCCTCGTGCCGCGGTGAACCGACACGATTGAGGATCACCCCGGCGATCCGCACCGACGGCGAATATCCGAGGAAGCCGTGGAGCAGTGCGGCCAATGACTGACTGTGGCCGGCGGCATCGACGACGAGGATCACCGGCGCACCGATCAGCGTTGCCACATGCGCGGTCGATCCCATGCCGATGGGGTCGGCCTCCGAGATGTCCGCGTCGTCGCCGATCCCGGTGATCCGCCCGTCGAACAGGCCCATCACCCCCTCCACGACGGCGATGTCGGCTCCGGTGCATCCCGCGGCGAACAGTGGGGCGATCATCTCCGCCCCAACGAGATTCGGGTCCAGATTGCGTCCCACCCGACCGGCCGCCACCGCGTGGTATCCGGGGTCGATGTAGTCGGGCCCCACCTTGAACGGCGCCACCCGGTGGCCGGCGGCGCGCAACGCGCCGAGCAGTCCGGTGGTCACCGTCGTCTTGCCGCTACCCGACGCGGGCGCGGCGATGACGACGGTGGGGATGCCGGTGGCCGTCGGCGACGTCACGGCCTCACCACTCGATACCCTTCTGCCCCTTACGGCCCGAGTCCATCGGATGGGAGATCTTGCGCATCTCGGTGACCAGGTCGGCGGCGTCGATGAGCGCCTGCGGGGCGCGGCGTCCGGTGATGACGACGTGTTGCCGGCCGGGCCGCGCGGCCAGTGCCTCGACCACCTCGTCGACGCCCACCCAGCCCCAGTCCAGCGGGTAGGTGAATTCGTCGAGGACGTAGAAGTCGTGTTCGTTCGCCGCGAGACGCCGCGCGATCTCCGCCCACCCGGCGCGGGCCGCGGCGGCGTGGTCGTCGGCGTCATCGGCGTTGGCGCGCAACCACGACCAGCCCTGGCCCATCTTGTGCCACTCGACCGGTCCGCCCTGCCCGGTCCTCTCGTGCAGTTCGCCGAGGGCGGTCATGGCCGACTCCTCGCCCACCTTCCACTTGGCGCTCTTGACGAACTGGAACACCGCCACCCGCATGCCGGAGTTCCACGCCCGCATCGCCATACCGAACGCGGCGGTGGATTTCCCTTTTCCGTCGCCAGTGTGCACGGCGAGCACCGGGAGATTCCGGCGCTGCCGGGTGGTCAGGCCGTCGTCGGGAATGGTGGTCGGAACACCTTGCGGCACAGAATCTCTCCTCGAATACTCGTTATGCGGCCGAATGGGCGGGGCGGGCCAGAGCGGCCAGGCTCAGGTGCTC
Organism: Gordonia sp. NPDC003950; assembly: GCF_053605205.1. Taxonomy (NCBI): domain Bacteria; kingdom Bacillati; phylum Actinomycetota; class Actinomycetes; order Mycobacteriales; family Gordoniaceae; genus Gordonia; species Gordonia sp. NPDC003950. The sequence continues at coordinate 36,935 of NZ_JBSGIT010000004.1, forward strand.
CATGGGCAACAGTTCCGCGTTGAGGTGCACCGCGAGCTCCGCCGCGAGACCCAGACGCACCATGCCCTGCTCGCAGTCGACGACGACGCCGTCGATGCCTTTGCGGCCGATCATCTCGGCGGCCGCGCGGGCCCGCGGTGCGGCGTCGGCCCCCGCGGTGGCCCGGCCGTCGGTCAGGACCACCAGCAAGGGGCGTCGATGCGGATCGGCACGTCGGGCTCGGGTGATGACCTCGTCGGCGGCGAGCAGCCCCTCGGCCAGCGGGGTGCGGCCACCGGTACGGACCGAGGCCATCCGACGCACCGCGATGTCGACCGACTTCGTCGGCGGCACAGCGACTTCGGCGCGCGAGCCACGCGCGATCACCACGGCCACCCGATCCCGGCGGGTATAGGAATCGCGGAGCAGATCGACGCACAGTTCACTGACGGCGGCCAGTCGGCGGCGTGCGGTCATCGATCCGCTCAGATCGACGACGAAGACCACCAGGTTTGCTTCCTGACCGATCCGCGCGGCCCCACGGAGATCTCTTTCGGCGACCCGTACCCGCCCGGCGTCGTCGACGCCGCGGCCGGCGGCGGATATAACCGTGCCGAACAGATGCATCGGTGTGCCGGGGCCGAAATCGGTGGCGCCGACCGTCTGGCCACGTCGACTCCGAGCGCGGGATCGTCGGCCGGGTTCGCCATCGCCGATGCCGTCGACACGCAGGCGACGCATCCGGCGGGCGGTCGCCGCGGCGGGCCGGCCGAACAGTGCCCCCGGCGCCGGACCGGCCGGCGTCGTCGACTCGGCACCCTCCTCGTCGTTGGGTAGGGCGGCGTCGTTGTTGGATGGGGCGCCATCGGGCGTGGAGGGCTCGGTGGAATCGCGGGGCGCCTCGCGCGTCGCTTCTCCCCCATCAGGTCCGGGGTCATCAGATGCTGGGTCACCGGGTTCACGATCTCCCGACCCGGGGTCATCCGGTGGTTCCGGGGAATCGTCATCACCGGCGGCCTCATCGCCGGCCGCCATCGCATCGTCGAGTTGCTGATCACTGAGACCGGATTCGTCGAACGGGTTGCGTCGGCGCCGATGCGGCAGTGCCAGTTCGACGGCGACGCGCACGTCCTCGGCATCGACCTCGGTGGCACCACGCAACGCGGCGTGGGCCGTCGCTGTCCGTGCCACGACGATGTCACCGCGCAGTCCGTCCACCTGCAGGTGAGCACAGATCCCGGCAATCCGGCGCAGCTGCGAGGTCGGTAGCGCGACGGTGTCGATACTTGCCCTCGCGGACGAAATACGTTGCGCGAGTTCGTCTTCAGAATCTGCGTAGCGCGCCGCGAAACCCACCGGATCGGCGTCGAAGTCGATGCGACGGCGGACGATCTCGACCCGTTCGTCGACATCGCGTCCGGCGATCACATCGACGGCCAGACCGAAACGGTCGAGGAGTTGCGGACGTAGCTCTCCCTCTTCGGGATTCATGGTGCCAACGAGCACGAAGTCGGCGGATTGGGTGTGCGACACCCCGTCACGTTCAATCGTCACCCGCCCACTCGCCGCGGCGTCCAGGAGAACGTCGACGAGGTGATCGGCAAGCAGATTGACCTCGTCGATGTAGAGCACTCCCCCGTCGGCCTGCGCCAGCAATCCGGGAGTGAAGTCGGCCCGACCGTCGCGCAGGACACCGGTGAGATCGAGCGATCCGATCACCCGGTCCTCGGTGGCACCGATGGGTAGTTCGACGACGCGGGCACCGTGACCCTCCGCGCGTGCGTCATGAATGAGTGGACCGAGCGCACGCACAATCGTCGACTTCGCGGTGCCCTTCTCGCCGCGGATCAGCACTCCACCGATCCCGGGTGCGATCGCGCTGAGGATGAGGGCGAGTTTGAGTCGGTCCTGTCCGACGACCGCGGTGAACGGATACCGCACCGGTGCGACGATCGGGTCGCGCGGGGTGCGTCCCGACGCAAGGTCTGTGGTCATCTCAGCTCACGCCCGTCTCCGCCGGACGAGCACCGTCACGCACCATCGACACATGAGGTATCCCGTCCTCGAGGTATTCGTCACTGTTGACCCGGAAGCCGAACTTGGCATACATCTGCGTCAGGTAGGTCTGCGCCTCGATCCGGCACACGTGTTCTCCGATATCCTCGAGCGCGGCGGTCAACAGTTGTGCGGTCAGGCCCATGCCACGGTGGGCCCGTTCGGTGCACACCCGACCGATTCGGAATTCGGGCCTGCCGTCGGGACCGAGACCGTCCTGCATCACGCGCAGCGTCGCCGCCACCGGAGATCCCATGCCGTCCACCTCGTCCGATGCCGACGTCGACTCGGTGAACCACCAGTGATGGGTGGTGGGCTCGAGGTCCCGGCCATCGAGTTCGGGATAGGGGCAGGCCTGCTCCACGACGAAGACATCGACCCGCAACCGCAGAATCCGATACAGCGTGGCGGGATCGAGGTCGGCGGCAGCGCTGTCATGCAGCCGGTACGTGTTCGACGTCGCTGAGCTCATGATGTCGTGACTATCACAGGACCCCCGGGCCGTGCACCTTCCCGCACATCACGGCGTCGCGGTCAGCCGGCCGAGGTCGCACCCGCGTCGGCGGACTGGGTGGCGCCGCCCTTGAGTTGCAGGCTGGCGCTGGTCCAATCCCACACCTGCCGGAACAGGTCACGATTGCCCGACAGTTTTTGACCGAAGGACGGAATCATCTCGGTCAGCTTGGACGTCCACCCCTGATACTGCGTGGGGAAGCACTGCTCGAGCACGTTGAGCATCGCCGGAACGGCCGTGGACGCGCCGGGCGAGGCACCGAGCAGGCCCGCGATGGTGCCGTCACCGGCGGCGACCACCGCGGTTCCGAACTCCAGCGAGCCACCGACGCCGGTCTTCCGGATCACCTGCACACGCTGGCCTGCGGTGATCAACTCCCAGTCGTGCCCGAGGGCGCGGGGTACGAACTCCGACAGCGTCTTCACGCGGTCGGCGGGGCTCGCGGCGAGCTCCCCGATCAGGTACTTGAGCAGACCGAACTCCTGCGGCGCGATCGACATCATCGGCAGCAGGTTGCCGGGCTTGATGGTCGCGGGCAGGTCGGTGACCTTGCCGCTCTTGAGGAACTTCGGCGACCAGCCGGCGTACGGGCCGAACAGCAGTCCCTTGGAGTGATTGATGACGCGGGTGTCGAGGTGCGGCACCGACATCGGCGGGGCGCCGACCGCGGCCTGCCCATACACCTTGGCCGCGTGCTGTTCGATCAGGTCGGGGTTGGTGCAGCGGAAGAACTCACCCGACACCGGGAATCCGCCGAAGCCCTTCGCCTCGGCGATACCCGACTTCTGCAGCAGGCTCAACGCGCCGCCACCGGCGCCCACGAAGACGAACTTGGCGTGCACCTGGATCTTCTCGCCGGTGCGACGGTTCTTCACCTTGACGATCCAACTGCCGTCGGATTGCTTGTTCAGGTTGGTCACCGAGTGACCGAAGTAGATGTCGCCGCCCTGGCTGACGAAGTTCAGCAACTGCTGGGTGAGGGCGCCGAAGTCGACATCGGTGCCGTCGGTGAACCAGTTGAGCGCCACCGGATCGCTGAAATCGCGACCCTGGGCCATCAGTGGCAGCCGTGCGCTGAACTCGGCCGGGTCGTCGATGAACTCCATGCCCTCGAACAGCACCTGTCCGGAGAGACGGTCGTAACGCTTGCGCAGGTAGTCGGCGCCGGCCTGACCGTGGGTGAAGCTGACGTGCGGGATCGGGTTGATGAACTCGCTGGGCGAGCCGAGGATGCCGTTGTCGACGGCGTGGGCCCAGAACTGACGAGAGACCTGGAACTGCTCGTTGATGTTGATGGCCTTGTCGATGTTGACGTCACCATCGGCGGTCTTCGGTGTGTAGTTCAGCTCGCACAGTGCCGAGTGACCGGTACCGGCGTTGTTCCACGGGTCGCTGCTTTCGGCGGCGGCGGCGTCGAGCCGTTCGAACAGGCTGATCGACCAATTGGGCTCGAGCTGCCGCAGCAGCGCTCCCAGAGTGGCACTCATGATGCCCGCGCCCACCAACGCCACATCTGTCTTGATCACCGTTTCAGACACCTGGACCCCAATTCACGCAGCCGGGACGACCGTCGTCCCTTCTCGATAGCCCATTGTCCCCTATCGCGGCGCTCCGGCAGCATCGACTCCTGTCAAGTGTGGGCTGGGCGACACTGCACCCCGACTTTCGCACGCCGTGCGCTGGTCGGTGCCGCCGGTGCCGCTTCACTACAGTGGTGGCGTGACGTCTCAGCAGGGCCTCGTCAACGCCACCAGCAGCACCGGTGCCGTCGTCCACGACTGGCAACCCGACCACTTCCTCGACCGCTACGAAACCTGCACCATCGACCTCGGACCCGACCCCGACGGCGAGGATCCCATCACCGCGACCCTCGTCCGCCGCCCGGCCGGTCAGGCCGATGCCGAACGCGGAGCCGTGCTGTACGTGCACGGCCTGACCGACTACTTCTTCCATGAACCCCTCGCCGATCACTTCGCCGAACTCGGCTATGCGTTCTATGCGATCGATCTGCGTAAGTGCGGGCGTTCGCTGCTGCCCCAGCACACCCCGCACTACACCGCCGATCTCGCGGTGTACGACGAGGAGTTGCGCGCCGCGATCGACATCATCGGCGCCGATGTGGGCGCCGACGCCGAGATCCTGGTTGCCGGCCACTCCACCGGCGGGTTGGTCGCCGCGCTCTGGCTCGACCGACTCCGCCGAACCGACCCGACCCGCCACGATCGCATCCACGGATTGGTACTTAACAGTCCATGGTTCGATCTGCAGGGCGCGCCGTTCCTCCGTTCATACCCGGTGACCCTCTTGTTCCGGATCGTGGCCGCGGTGCGGCCGAAAACCGTGATACCGCAGGAGTTCTCATCCGCATACGGCGACAGCATCCACGTGAGCAAGTTCGGCGAGTGGAGTTACGACCTGGCAAAGAAGCCCCTCGGGGGGTTTCCCAAGACCTTCGGCTTCCTCGATGCCGCCCGAACTGCTCAGCGTCACCTACACCACGGCATCGACGTCGGCGTTCCATCACTCGTCTTACGTTCTGACAAAACACATTTCAGCCCGCACTATTCTTCGGCGACCGACACCGCGGACGCCGTTCTCGATGTCGGGCAGATCGCCCAGTGGAGTGGCTGCCTCGGTAATCGAGTCACCACCGTCCCGATCACCGACGCCCGGCACGACGTGTTCTTGTCGGTACGTCACGCCCGTGAGCAGGCCTACCTCGAGGTCGACCGATGGCTCGCGGCCCTGCACGAACAACAGACTGCGAAAGGTCACTAACCCGTGGGAACAACCACATCTGTCGATCTGGCCATCATCGGATCGGGCAGTGGAAACTCCATTCCCGACGATCGCTTCGCCGGGAAGAGCATCGCCATCTTCGAGGAGAGCATCTACGGGGGCACCTGCCTCAACGTCGGCTGTATCCCGACCAAGATGTTCGTCTACGCCTCCGAAGTCGCCGACATCGCCTCTCACGGTGAGAAGTACGGCGTTCATTCGCGTGTCGACGGGGTCGACTGGCCGTCGATCGTATCGCGTGTCTTCGGGCGGATCGACCCGATCTCGGTGGGCGGCAAACGTTATCGCGTCGAGGACTGTGACAACATCACCGTCTTCGATACCCATGTCGAGTTCGACGGTCGCGATGATTCCGGCCGCTATCGGCTCGTCACCGGGGATTCTGTGGTTCTCGCCGACGAGGTGGTCATCGCTGCAGGGTCGCGTGCCACCATCCCCACCCCGATCGCCGAGAGCGGCGTCCACTACTACACCAACAATGACGTGATGCGGCTGGAGAAGCTGCCGCAACGGATGATCATCGTGGGCAGCGGGTACATCGCCGCCGAGTTCGCGCATGTCTTCGGCGCATTGGGTACCGACGTGTCCATCGTGGCCCGCGGACCGCGACTGCTCCGCAAGCTGGACGACGATGTCTCGGAGCGGTTCACCGAGATCGCCCGGGACCGCTGGGATGTGCATCTCGACACGCAGGTGTCGGGGGCGGCAAACCTTCCCGGGGGCGGAGTTCGTATCGACCTCGAGGACGGGAGCCATCTCGATGCCGACGTGCTCCTGGTGGCCGTCGGCCGAGTGTCCAACGCGGATCGGCTGGGGTTGAACACAATCGGACTCACCCTCTCTGATGACGGCCGGGTGATCGTCGACGAGCATGGCCGAACCGACGCCCGCGGCGTGTGGGCGCTTGGCGACGTCAGTTCGCCGTACCAGCTCAAGCATGTCGCCAATCATGAACAGCGTGTCGTGCAGGCCAACCTGTGCAAGGGTTGGGACGCCGACGATCTCGAGTCCTTTGATCATCGATACGTTCCTGCTGCCGTCTTCACCCACCCCCAGATCGCCTGCGTCGGCATGTCGGAGACGCAGGCCCGCGCGGCCGGCCACGACATCACGGCGAAGGTCCAGGCATACGGTGACGTCGCCTACGGCTGGGCGATGGAGGACTCCACCGGGTTCTGCAAACTGATCGCCGAGAAGGGTACCGGCACCCTGTTGGGCGCCCACATCATCGGTCCGCAGGCTCCGACCGTCATCCAACCCGTCATCCAGGCGATGTCCTTCGGGCTCACCGCCCACGAGATGGCACGCGGGCAGTACTGGATTCACCCGGCAATGCCGGAGGTCCTGGAAAATGCCCTTCTCGGCCTGGACATCTGACCCGCCCCGTTGGTCGATCCGAACGGCCCCATCTCGCCGGTCGAGACGGTCGAAGCGAAGCTGAGTCCGTGACCGCCGCGCCCACGGCCACAACGATTCTGCGGCAGTGCGGCCCGGACGGTCCGGTGGGGTGGTTCAGGAGGTGTCGTCGAGCCGGTAGTGGAGTCTGGCGGCCAAGACACGTTCGATTCGGCTGTTGCGTGGGTTGCTGCCGATGGCGGCCAGTTCCTCAAGCTCACGTTCGCGGTCGGCCGCCGAAATCGGGCTCCGTCGAAACGGAGCCCGAGTCGAGACCACGCAAGACGACGCTGGAAACTCAACCACCCTAACCCCATTCAAGCCTCCTCCCGGCTCGACCACGGCTCGACCAAAGGAACGAGGCCTCACGCTCGGCCCGGCGAATGAGGGTGCTCGACGAGGCCGTTGGGACGGCTCAGGAGGTGGGGTTGGTCGAGCGTCGCCTGACCGATGACGCTCAGAAAACTGCTGAGCGCAAGGAGATCTCGCTGGCCAGTTCGGCCGGCGCGTGTTGCGGAATCCAGTGGTCGACGCCGGACAGTACGCAGAAGCGGAAGTCCGAGTAGGCATACCGTCCGCTCTGCTCGGCCTGCTCACGCCCGAGCGCAGAGTCGGCGTCGCTCCACACCATGGTGGTGGGAATCTCGACGGGTCGGCACGACATCGTCTTGGCGATGTCGGTGGTGAAGTTCGCCCGGTACCAGTTCAACGCGGCGGTCATCGCCCCCGGTTCCTTCAGTGGGACAAGCTCTTCCGCAGTGACACCCGCCCGACGCAGCAACACACCGTTGCGCGCGAGGAGCTTCTCCTCCGCACCTTCGGCAATGAAATCCTTGATGTAGGAGGATCTTTCCCGTTGATCACTGGTGTTCAGTGAATCTCGGGTCGCCGACGGGTGACCCGTGCTGACCGCAACGAATCCGGTGAACCTGTCGGGATGCTTGGCGGCGAGGTGCCAGGCAACCAGCCCTCCCCAGTCGTGTCCGACCAACAACGCGTAGTGCACGCCGAGCGCATCGAGGATGCCGATCGCGTCGTCGACGAGATGATCGATCCGGTAATCCTCGACCTTGTCGGGACGGGCACCCGGGCTGTAGCCACGCTGGTTGGGCACGATGGTCCGCAATCCCGCCTCATGAAGACGTGGGACGACGGCGTCGTAGCACGAACCGTTCACTGGAAAGCCGTGAAGGAGTAGCACCCAGGGGCCCTTGTCCGGGCCCCCGGTGGTGACCTCGAAACTCATATCCCCCACATCGACCGTGCGCTGTTGTGTGTCCACTCGGTCCAGCCTAGGTGATCGCCAACACGTCAGAGGTCAACACGGGCGCGGAATCAGCGCGCTGGCGACGATCGGCAGGTCCGCGCGAGCTCCGGCGGCGAGGATGTCCACGACGGCATCGAGATCGAGATGCTCGACCACCAGATCCGCGATGCGGTCGACCTGCTCGGCGCGCACGTCGGCGAAGGTGACCGTTTCGTCGGGCTCGAACTCGCTATGACCCGATTCTCTTGCGGCCCAACGGAGGAAGTCCCGGCGAAACCCGTCCGAGGCAAGTAGGCCGTGCCAGTGTGTCCCCCGTACCGATCCGCGAGCCGCGCCTTCGTCGCCGAAACGGTCGTCACGCAGCCAGGGTTCCTCGGCGGAACGCGTCACCCGTCCGTGATGGATCTCATATCCGCTGATCGGGAGACCCCCACCGGTGCCACTGACCTCGCGAAGAATCTTCTGCTGATCGAACTCCACGTCGATGTCGAGGAGGCCGAGACCGTCCACCCGTTCGCGTCCCGTCGCCGATTCCACATCGTCGACGATGACTCGGCCGAGCATCTGGAATCCTCCGCAGATCCCGACGATCGGCCGGCCGGCAGCGGCCCTCGCCTGCACGGCGCTGTCGATCCCCCGTGACCGCAGCCACGCGAGGTCGGACACGGTGGCCCGAGTGCCCGGGAGTACCACCAGATCAGCGGAGGCGACGCTCCCCGGATCGTCAACCCACGTGACATCCACCCCCGGATCGCACGCCAAGGCCTCCACGTCGGTGGAGTTGGAGATCCGAGGTAGCCGGATCGCGGCCACCGTGAGGTTGTGGTCCGACCGGCCCGACGTGGCCGGCGGCCCCACCCGGCGTCCGACCGGAGACGACAACGAATCCTCGGCGTCGATCCACAGGCCGGTGTCGAACGGCATCACGCCCAGCGTCGGCCGTCCGGTGAGCGCCTGCAGCTGCATCAGTCCCGGTTCGAGGATCGACACATCGCCACGGAACTTGTTGATGATGTATCCGGCGATGCGCGTCTGATCCGCGCTGTCCAGGATGGCGGTGGTCCCGAAGAGGTGCGCCAGCGATCCGCCGCGGTCGATGTCGGTGACGAGGAGCACCGGAAGGTCCGCAGCCTGCGCCAATCCCATGTTCGCGATGTCGGTGTCACGCAGGTTGATCTCGGCGACCGAACCGGCACCCTCACAGATAACGACATCGAATTCATCACGCAGCGAAGACAATTCATCGGCGACGACCTCGAGTAGATGGGACCGGCGCGTGATGTAGTCGCGAGCACCCACGTCTCCGGCCGGCTGTCCACGCACGATCACGTGCGACCGTCGATCACCGCCCGGCTTGAGCAGCACGGGATTGAATCGGGTCGACGGTTCCAGACCACAGGCGTACGCCTGCAACGCCTGCGCACGACCGATCTCGCCGCCGTCGATCGTGACCACCGAATTGTTGGACATGTTCTGTGCCTTGAACGGCGCGACCCGCACGCCACGTCGCGCCAAAGCCCGGCACAGCCCGGCGACCACCAGGCTCTTGCCGGCGTCCGAGCTCGTCCCTCCGATCAGTACGGCACCACGAATCCCGGTCACGTCGGTCACCCTATCGGTGCGTTCGTCGTTCGGGTGCTTTCCGCGCCGTCGATCAGAGCCCGCCTCCGCGATCCGCGTCGACGCGAGGGCCCCCGGGGTTTGATACCTCACCCGAGAACGTCGGGGTGAGGAGATATCGATGGCACTGGCCGCCGGTGCGACCTTTGCCGTTTATCGCGTCATCGAACAACTGGCTGCCGGGGCGCATGGGCGAGGTCTATCTCGTCGAACACCCGCATCGCCGACGTCGTGAAGCACTGAAGGTGATGTCGGTTCGGCCTGTGCGCTTTCGAAGGCCGATGTGTACTGCTGGGCGACAATCAGTCGGGCCAGGCAGGCGTCAACGAATCGGGCGAGCGAGGTGCGCCGAATCTGCTGTCCCCTCGGCAGGTGCACGGAGTCGACGATGTGACATCGATCAGCGTCGGCGATGCCCACACGTGCGCCATCTCGAACGCCCGGGCGCTGCGCTGGGGCCGATAGCGCCGACGGACAGGTCACCGGGACCGCAGTGAGGCCACCTGAACGGTCGAGCCGGGAGACCTGTGCTGCTGGGGTAACGGCCCGGCGCGATAGGCACACGCGGTGCAACGTCTTGCCTCACAGGCGCACCACCGTCCACATGAGCGCCGACCGAGCGCTCCTGATCACGGTGCGCTTCGCTAATATGCTGCAGACTTGTCGAAGAAGTTGGGGGAATCGACGCGTGATGCTGCTCCAGCCGGGCGCGACGTTCGCCGGCTACCGCGTCATCCGCAGACTCGGTGCCGGCGGCATGGGCCAGGTCTACCTCGTCGAACATCCCTCGCTGCATCGCCGCGAGGCGCTCAAGATCATTTCTGCCAACACCGACGACCCCGACTTCTTTCATCGTTTCGCCAACGAAGCCCGAGTGGCGGCGTCCCTCGATCACCCCGGCATCGTCACCGTCCATGCGCATGGCGTCGACAACGGCACACCGTGGTTCACCATGAGCTATCTGGAGGGGAGCGACCTTTATCACAGCCCGGCGCTGCCGATCGAGGATGTCTCACACATCATCGGCAGAGTCGCCGATGCCCTCGACTACGCCCACGCCCGCCGCATCATCCACCGCGACATCAAACCCGACAACATCGTCATCACCACCGACCCCCACGGCCACCCCGACCGCGTCACCGTCCTCGACTTCGGCATCGCCCGACTCATCGACGCCCCCAAGATGACCGCCACCAGCGCCTTCATCGGCACCCTCGCCTACGCCGCACCCGAGGTCCTGAACGGCGCACCCGCCACCCCCGCCTCCGACCAATACGCCCTGGCCTGCACCGCCTTCACCCTCCTCACCGGCACCCCGCCCTTCCCCGCCACCAACCCGGCCACCTCATCGCCGGCCACCTCAACGCCGCCGTACCCCGACTCTCCGAACGCATCCCCACACCTCCGGCAGCCGACACGGTCGTCGCACGAGCCATGGCCAAAAACCCCGCCGACCGCTATCCCACCTGCCGCGACTTCACCACCGACCTCCGGCAGGCGTTGCTGTCCTCGGGTGCTGCGCCGACGCTGCCCCCGGCCGCGGCGCCGATGCCGTCGCCGATGCCGTCTCAGCATCCCGGCACACCGGGCGCACCTCGCACCCCTGAGACCCCTCGGACATCGGTCGGTGGGCCGCCACGTGACTCATCCGCGCGACGAACCGCTCTGCTGGTGACGGCGGTGGTGAGTGTGATGCTCCTCGTCGCGGCCGTCGCGAGTGTCGCCATCTGGTTGTCGGCGGGTGACGAACCGTCCACGCCGCCGGCCGCCGCGTCGGGAACCGGTGCGCCGGCGGCCACGAGCGCGCCGGACACGAGCGGTGACTGGACCGCGGTCAGCACCTCGACGACCGTCAGCTGTGGGATCAAGGGGCGTGCGCTGTTGTGTTGGGGTGACAACGATTACGGCGCCGTCGGTGACGGCACGACCACCGACCGCGCGGTCCCGACGCCGGTCACGGGCATCAGTGATGTCTCGTCGGTGTCGGTGGCGTTCGGTCAGGCCCGGGTCTGTGCGGTGAGCAAGGGCTACCTCTACTGCTGGGGTCAGGACCTCGCGGGCGGCGACATGCAGCGAACCCCCACTCGCGTCGACGGCATCTCCGATGTCAGTGGGTTTCCTCCGGGATCGCCACATGTGTGGTGCGTCGGGGTGAGGTGTACTGCTGGGGCAACAACGTGTACGGAAGTGCCGGCGTCGGAACGACATCCACGTCGGTGGCCGATCCGACGAAGGTGGCCGGTCTGGAGAACGTGGCGTCGATCGCGAGTGGGGTCGCCACCACCTGTGCCATCACCCGCGGGGCCGAACTGTACTGCTGGGGCCAGAACAATACCGGCCAGGTGGGCGACGGCACCCGGGAGAACCGCGCAACCCCGGTAAAGGTGCCCGGACTACGTTCAGTGACCTCGGTCAGTCCCGGCACCAGCAACACCTGCGCCGTCGCCGAGGGACAGGTCTACTGCTGGGGGTACGGTCCCGGCCAGTATCCCGCGGGCACCGAGAACGAGCATGTGCGCCCCGAGCCGATCGGCCTCGACGGCGCACGATACGTCGCCAACACCGGGACCGGTGGATGCGCCGCGGTCGTCAGCGGTCGTGTCTCATGCTGGCGCAGTAGTGGCGACGTGGCGCCGACGCCCGCCGACGTGGCGGGCATCGATCAGGTGACGGCGCTGGACGGCAACATCAACGTCTGCGCGATCTCGGCCGGTCGACTGTACTGCTGGGGACTCAACAATGCCGGGCAACTCGGCGACGGCACGACGACGACCTCGATCGATCAGCCGGTGAGGGTCCGCGATCCGGCGTGAGGCCGGTCAGGCGTCGGGCCCGGTCAGGCGTCAGGCCCGGTCAAGCGTCAGGCCCGGTCAAGCGTCAGGCCCGGTCAAGCGTCAGGCCCGGTCAAGCGTCAGGCACCGTGAGGATCTCCGCGCCCGTGTCGGTGACGACGAGCGTGTGCTCGAACTGGGCCGTCCACTTGCGGTCGACGGTCACCACGGTCCATCCGTCGTCCCACATCTCCCACGGCAGCCCACCGAGATTGATCATCGGCTCGATGGTGAAGACCATGCCGGGCTCGATGATGGTGTCGACGTTGGGCTGGTCGTAGTGCAGGACGACGAGCCCGTTGTGGAAGGTCTCGCCGATGCCGTGGCCGGTGAAGTCGCGGACCACGGTGTAGCCGAATCGGTTGGCATAGGCCTCGATGACCCGGCCGATCACGTTGAGTTCACGTCCCGGTTTGACCGCCTTGATGGCGCGTTCGGTGGCGATGCGGGTGCGCTCGACGAGGTCGCGTGCCTCCTGCGACACATCGCCGGCGAGGAAGGTGGCGTTGGTGTCGCCGTGGACCCCGTCGATGTAGGCGGTGACGTCGATGTTGACGATGTCGCCGTCGGCGATGACGGTCGAATCCGGGATGCCGTGGCAGATGACCTCGTTCAGCGAGGTGCAGCAGGATTTCGGGAAGTCCTTGTAGCCCAACGTCGACGGGTAGGCACCGTGGTCGATCATGTACTCGTGCGCGATGCGGTCGAGTTCGTCGGTGGTCACTCCGGGGGCGACGGCCTTGCCGGCCTCGGCGAGGGCGTTCGCGGCGATCTTGCCGGCCACCCGGACCTTCTCGATCACCTCGGGAGTCTGCACCCAGGGCTCGTGTCCCTCGTTGACCTTGTCCTTCCAGACGTACTCCGGCCGTGCAATCGAGTCGGGCACCTCGCGGATGGGTGAGAGTTTGCCGGGGTGAAGCGGGGCACGAACGGTCATGGCCCCAGCTTAGTGAACGCCGATGAGCGCCCCGGACCGGCCGGAGGTACATCGCCGACCTCTCACCATCCGTGATTAAGGTGAGCCTGTGCAACAGATGGAGACGGCCACGCCCGTCATCGGCGGCGACCTGATCGGGAAGCGGGCTCGGTATCGTCGACCGTCGGGGCGGCCCGCGGTTCTCGCCGCGCTGGTGGCTCTGGCCGCCACTCTGATGCTGACCACCGGGTGCAGCACCGCGCCGATCGAACAGGCATCGCCGTCGGACGCGGCCGCGCACCTGCGCAGTGGCCCGCAAACGGCCACTCTGCCCGATGCGGACGTCGTGCCGGTGACCTCGAATCCGACGATCACCCTGCCGGTCACCGTCGGGTCGGCATCGGGGGGCAGCGTGACCGTGACCGATACCAGCCGGATCATCGCGATCGACCGCAACGGCACCCTGAGCAACATCGTGTTCTCCCTGGGACTGGGCTCCCGCGTCGTCGGACGCGATCAGTCGACGACGTTCCCGTCGGCGGCCGACCTGCCGGTGGTCACCGGCAACGGGCACCAACTCAACGCCGAGGCCGTGCTGGCGCTGAACCCGTCGGTGGTCCTCGTCGACAAGACGACCACCCCGCCACAGGCGGTCGAAGCGTTGCGTGCCTCGCAGATCCCGGTGGTGGCGTTCACCGACACGCGGTCGGTGTCCACCACACCCGATCTCATCCGGGCGGTGGCGGCCGCACTCGGCGTCACGCCCGCGGGCGACGCCCTGGTGGCACGAACCCAGGCGCAGATCGCCGACGCGCAGGCAACGATCCCCGACCCGTCCGGCGACCCCACGATGGCGTTCCTGTACATCCGCGGACCGAACCTGGTGTTGCTGGCCGGCCCGAACTCCGGCGCCGACGATCTCATCGAGGCGCTCGGCGGCAAGGACGCCGGCACCGCGGCGGGTCTGAGCGCAGCCTTCACCGCCATCACCCCGGAGGCGCTGCTGCGCGCCGACCCCGACGTCATCCTGGTGATGACCCAGGGCGCGGACTCGGTAGGTGGACTCGACGGTGTCCTGGCACTGCCCGGCGTCGCCGACACCGATGCCGGGCGGGCACGCCGCGTGGTGCAGATGGACGAGACCGAGATCCTCGCCTTCGGACCCGACGTCGGGAGGGTCCTCGGCGCACTGTCCCACGCGATCTACACGTGAGCACAACATGAGCATTCCCACGGAGTCACCGTCGACGTCGCGGCCGGGGGCGCGGGCGGCCGGACGAGTCTCGGCACCGGTGGTCATCGCGACACTGATCGTGGCGACGATCGTCGTCGTCGTCGCGTCGGCCGCCATCGGTCAGATTCCGGTGGCGCCGAGCGAGGTACTCGGCAGCATCGCCCACCATTTCGGCCTGAACATCGGATCGCTGCCGTCGCATCCGCAGGGTGAGCACGCGTTGTGGGTGGTGCGATTCCCACGAATCGTGCTGGGCCTCATCGTCGGCGCCGCGCTCGGAGCGGGCGGATGCCTACTACAGGGGGTGCTGGCCAACCCACTGGCCGAACCCGGTGTGATCGGGGTGTCGTCGGGAGCGGCGGTCGGCGCCTGCCTGATGATCGTGATCGGCGGGGTCGGTGTGAACGGCTGGGCACTGGCCGGGGCGGCCTTCGTGGCAGCGTTGATCACCACCGCCGCGGTGTACGTGCTGTCCCTGCGGGACGGGTCGTCGTCGGCGATCATGTTGGTGCTCACCGGCATTGCGATCAACGCGTTCGCCCTGGGCATCATCTCCTACCTCACCTTCGTCGCCACCACCGCCGCCCGCGAACAGATCGTGTTCTGGCAGTTGGGTTCTCTCGCCGGGGCAAACTGGAACGCGGTGTGGGTGACGCTGCCCCTGGTGGTCGCGGGCGTGGCGGCGGCGATGCTTCTGGTGCACAAGCTCGACCTGCTCGCGCTCGGCGAGATCCAGGCCGCGTCGCTGGGTGTGAACGTCGAGACCGTGCGCCGGCAGGTCGTCGTGCTCGTCGCGATCCTCACCGCCGCCGCCGTCGCCTTCACCGGCATCGTGATGTTCATCGGTCTGGTCGTGCCGCATGTGATGCGCCTGATCGTCGGTCCGCGTCACGCGGTGCTGTTGCCGGCGAGCGTGATCGGCGGCGCACTGGTCCTCGCGGCGGCCGACCTGGCGTCACGCACCGTACTCGGCGGGGCCGACCTGCCGTTGGGCGTGTTCACCTCGTTGGTGGGTGGCCCGGTGTTCTTCATCCTGTTGCGCCGCAGCCGCCACGCCGGGGCCGGGTGGTGACGATGGCCGACCCCCACGCCGGGATCGAGGCCACCGACATCGTCGTCGAACTCGGTGGCCGCGACGTGGTGTCCGGGGTGTCGCTGTCGGTGCGTCCCGGCGAGCTCGTCGCGCTGGTGGGCCCCAACGGTTGTGGCAAGTCCACCCTGCTGTCGGTGCTGTCGGGAGTACGCCGCCCCCGACGCGGGCAGGTGTTCATCGACGGTCACGACGTCGCCCACACCTCCCATCGCGATCTCGCGCGCCGCCGCTCGATGGTCACCCAGCACAACCGCGTCGACACCCCGTTCACCGTCGGGGAGGTCGTGGAGATGGGACGTTTCCCGTGGCTGCGCACCCCACGTGCGGCCGATTCCCCCGCCGTGATCGCCGACGCGATCGCCCGGTGCGACCTGTCCGACATCGTGGCGCGGCCGTTTCCGCAGCTGTCCGGCGGTCAGCAGGCGCGGGTGTCGCTGGCCCGGGCGATCGCGCAGGATACCCCGGTGATGATGCTCGACGAGCCCACCGCGTCCCTCGACATCCGGCATCAGGAGCAGGTCCTCGACATCCTCTGCGAGCACCGAGATTCCGGCGCTGCGGTCCTCCTCGTGGTCCACGACCTGACACTCGCGGCCGCCTACGCCGACAAAGTGGCGGTGATGAAGGACGGTCACCTTCGCGCCTTCGGCGCGACCCGTGCGGTGATGACCACCGAATTGCTGTCGGAGACCTACGATTACCCGGTCGAGATCCTCGACCGCGGCGGTCGGCTGATCGTCATACCGCGTCGCAGGTGAACGCTGTGATCAGACTCCGAAACCGGCCGGCAGGAACGAGAAGAAGTCACGGGTGACGCCCACGGCGTTGTTCGAATCACCGCCGCGCACAACGAGAGTCGCGAATGCGAGATCTCCGCGGTAACCGGCGAACCAGGCGTGCGACCCACCATCGAACTCCGCCTCACCGGTCTTGCCGTACACCTCACCCTGCCCCGCGATGGCGGTGCCGGTGCCGGAGACCACGACCTCGCGCATCATCGGCCGCAATTGGCCCACGACGTCGGGGTTGAGTTCCGCCGACGGCCCGCTCACCTGTGTGGTGCGGCCCAGGATCAATTGCGGGACAGGCAGTGTGCCGTTGTTGGCGACGGTCGCCGCGACGAGCGCCATGCCGAACGGGCTGACCAGGTCCCGGCCCTGCCCGAAGCCGTCCTCGGTCCGCGCCACCAGATCGCTCTCGATCGGTACCGACCCGGTGGCCGTGGCCAGGCCGGGGATGTCGTAGTTGCGTCCGATACCCATCGCCGCGGCCGCATGCGGCAGATCCGACGGCCCCATCTCGCTCGCGAGTTTGGCGAAGGTGGTGTTACACGATTGCGCGAAGGCGCGCAGCAGACTGACCGGCCCCAACGCGAACCGGTCGTAGTTGGGGATGGTGCGCGGCCCGATGGTCACCTCGCCGGGGCACCCCACCGTCGAATCCGGGTGCACCATTCCGGCATTGAACGCCGCCGCCGAGGTCACCATCTTGAAGGTGGAGCCCGGTGGGTACAGGCCGGTGGTCGCGATCGGTCCGTGGGCATCGGCGGCCGGGTTCTGCGCGACCGCCAGGATACGGCCGGACGACGGCTGGATGACGACCATGGCGATCTGGAAGGCGTTGGTGGCGTTGACCGCTCGTTGCGCCGCGTCCTGCACCTGACGGGACAGACTCAGCGACACCGCAGGCGACGGCTCGGCCGCGTGGTCGGTGAGGGTGTCGGCGTCCAGGCCGTTCGGATTGACGGTGACGATCTGCCAGCCGGACCGCCCGGCGAGTTCGCCGTCGACGACGCTGCGCACCCCGGTCAGGAGTGCGGGCGCGAAGGCGGGGTTGGTGGGGACCAGTTCGGCCTGCTCGTTGTGGACCACGCCGGGGATCGCCAACTGGTCGCGCAACCGGTCGAAGTCGGCGGTGGACAGGCGGGTGATCGGGTACTGCCCGTCGTCGGCGGTCGATTCCTCCGCGATCTTCTGCGCGTTGAGGGTCGGGTCGACGGGTGCCAGCACGTCGACGAGGCGGGTCACCGAATCACCGACGGACCCTTGGGCCGCTGCGGCTTTCGCGTCGAAGTTGATGCCGACGACGGTGCCGTTGACCATCACTTCCGAACCGTCGGCCTCGTTCACGGTGGCCCGCGGCGCGGCGGTGGTGCGCAGGACGAGCCGTTGATCCGCACCGAGGTTCGGGTGGATGTCGGTGGAGGTCCACCGCACCTGCCAGCCGCGTGAATCCGACCGGACCGCCTTGATGGTCGCGTCGTAGCGCCACTCCCTCGCATCGGCCAACCGCCACGTGTAGGCGACGTCGATGTCGGCGGTGTCCTGCGTGACGTCGGCCCGGCCGGTCCGCCCGGTCACCGACTCGGCGGCCAGCCCATCCCAGGCCGAACGCAACGCGGCCGCCGCCGACTGCGGATTGTCGGTCTGTGCGGCGGCGCCGGCGATGTCGCCGCGGCTGTAGGCGGACAGGAAGTCGTCGACGGCACCACGCGGTCCGTCGTCGGCCGAACTGCAGGCCGTCGCCGCGCCGACGACGAGCACAGCGCTGATCAGCATGGCCAGGATCAAGGCCGCTCTGCGCGTCGGGAATTCCATCGCTGCCGATCCTAGGGTCGGCGGCACCCGGAATCCGGGAGCCACGCGGCGCCAAAGGCTGTGACTCTGCGATCTTCTCGGCCCACCGACGTGCCGAACGGGCACCGCGGCCGATCAGTCGATGAGCACCGTGGCGAACGTGCCCACCTGGGTGAACCCGACGCGGTGGTAGACGGCCTGGGCCGGCAGGTTGAAGCTGTTGACGTAGAGGCTGGGAATGCGCCCGTAGGCGGCGACCGCGGCGGCCACGGCGGCGGTACCGGCGGCGCCGTACCCACGCCCACGCATCTGCGGGTCCACCCAGACACCCTGGATCTGGCCGACCGCCCGTGACATCGACCCGATCTCGGCCTTGAACACGACCTCACCGTCGTCGAAGCGCGCGAACACCCGGCGCGCCGCGATCAGCGACGCGAGACGACGGCGATAGGACCGGCCACCGTCGCCGGCACGCGGATCCACGCCGACCTCACCGATGAACATGTCGACGGCCGCCGGCAGGTAGGCCTCGAGGTCGTCGGGGGTGACCAGCCGAACCGCGGGGTCGGGTTCGACGGCGGGCGGGCCGTAGAGCGCCATCAGCGGCTGGGTGGGACGGACCTCACGGGCCTGCCCCCAGACCGGCGTGATGTTCTCCCACAGGGTCAACGCCAGATCGGTGTCCCCGACGATCGAGGAGCAGACGCGGGCCCCCGAAGTCGCACGGTCGGCGAAGTACGCCATGTCGGCCAGCGATCCCCGGATCGGGATGAGGTTGGCACCGGAGAAACACAGCGACGATTCGGGATGACCGGCCGACCACATCTCCCCACCGAGCATCCGGGGTTCGATGCCGTGGGACTCGAAGCGCGCGGCGACCATGCAGTTGGCGACCGGGTCGGCGTTGAGGACACGACTGACCGCGGGTGCGTCCCGCGCTCCGAGCGGCTTGTCGCCCAGCAGCTTCAGCACCGCTGCTCCTTCGCTCCCGTAGCCCTGCGCGACCCTACGAGACGGTCACGACCGGCGGCCCGACCGGCGCGCCCTCACCAGTGTCCCCTGATTCCTCGGCAATTCGCAGCGCTTCTTCGATCAGAGTCTCGACGATGTCGGCCTCGGGGACGGTCTTGATGACCTCCCCCTTGACGAAGATCTGACCCTTGCCGTTGCCCGACGCCACGCCCAGGTCGGCTTCGCGTGCCTCGCCCGGACCGTTGACGACGCAGCCCATCACCGCCACCCGCAGGGGTACCTCCATACCCTCGAGTCCGGCGGTCACCGCGTCGGCGAGCTTGTAGACGTCGACCTGGGCGCGCCCGCACGACGGGCAGGAGACGATCTCCAGCTTGCGGGGACGCAGGTTGAGCGACTGCAGGATCTGATCGCCGACCTTGATCTCCTCGGCGGGCGGCGCCGACAGCGACACCCGGATGGTGTCGCCGATGCCCTGGCTCAGCAGCGCCCCGAACGCGACCGCGGACTTGATGGTGCCCTGGAATGCGGGACCGGCCTCGGTGACGCCGAGGTGCAGCGGGTAGTCGCATTGGGCCGCGAGTTGGCGGTAGGCCTCGACCATGATGACCGGGTCGTTGTGCTTCACCGAGATCTTGATGTCGCCGAAGCCGTGCTCCTCGAACAGGCCCGCTTCCCACAGCGCCGACTCCACCAGCGCCTCCGGGGTGGCCTTGCCGTACTTCTGCATGATGCGTTTGTCCAGCGATCCGGCGTTGACGCCGATGCGGATCGGGATGCCGGCATCCCCGGCGGCCTTGGCGACCTCCTTGACCCGGCCGTCGAATTCCTTGATGTTGCCCGGGTTCACGCGCACCGCCGCACACCCGGCGTCGATGGCGGCGAAGATGTACTTCGGCTGGAAGTGTATGTCGGCGATCACCGGGATCTTGGACTTCTTGGCGATGATCGGCAGGGCGTCGGCGTCCTCCTGACGCGGACACGCCACGCGGACGATGTCACAACCCGACGCGGTCAGTTCGGCGATCTGCTGCAGTGTCGCGTTGATGTCATGGGTCTTGGTGGTGGTCATCGACTGCACCGAAATGGGGTGATCGCTGCCGACGCCGACCGAGCCGACCTGGATCTGGCGGGTCGTGCGTCGGGGGGCCAGCACCGGCGGCGGCGCCTCGGGCATGCCGAGGCCGATCGCGATCGGGCCGGACGAGTTCGGGTCAGGGGCGGACATCGCGTTCTCCTGCGGGCGTGTCGAGGGGTGCGAGGCGGGCTCGCTGGGCTGGGAGGGCAACCATCAGTTGGGGATGGTGATCGGATTGATGATGTCGGCGGTCAGCGTCAGCACCATGAATCCGGCCATCACGACCACCACCGCGTAGGTCAGGGGCAGCAGCTTGTAGTAGTCGACCGGACCGCCCGGGGCCCGGCCGAACCACCGACGCACCGTGTCACGTCCCTTCTCGTACCCGACGATGGCCATGTGTCCACCATCCAAGGGTAATAGCGGGACGAGGTTGAACAGTCCGAGGAAGAAGTTGATGCTGATCAGCAGCAACAGGAAGGTGTCCCACAGGCCCCGTTCGGCGGCCTGACCGCCCAGCACGGTGGCGCCGTACACGCTGACCGGGGTGTCCGGGTCGCGTTCACCACCGGTGACCGCGATCCACAGATTGTGCACCTTCGTCGGCATCGACAGCAGCGCATTCCAGGTCTGATGTGCCAGTTCGGCGGTGAACACCGCGGATCCGGGCAGGATCGTCAGCACGTTGTAGTGCTTCCACAGCGGGGGCTGCTCGAAGGTGATCCCGACCCGGTTGATGGATCGGCTCGTCGTGGCACCGGCCTTGTCGGTGGTGTTGATCGTCACCGGCTGCGGGGTCATCACGGCGGTGAAGTCGCTGCCGTCGCGACGCACTGTGAGTTCGACCGGACCGACGCTCTGCTGGATCTTCGGGGTCAGGTCCGATGCGGTGTCCACCGGAGTGCCGTTGACGGCGACGATCTGGTCACCGGTGCGCAGTCCAGCCGCACCGGCCGGCCCGCTGCCCGCGCAGGGCGCTTCGGTGGCGGAGTTGCCGGCATCGACCGTGATGGTCGGGGTGACGCAGGAGATCTTGGCGACGGTGGTGCCGGTGGCCGGCGGCGACAGATCGGGCAGACCCCAGACCAGGCCGGCGATCACGATCAGGACGAATCCGAGGATGAAGTTCTGCGCGGGACCGGCGAACAGCACGACGAGCCGTTTCCACGGCTTCTGCCGGTACATCGCGCGCTCACGCTCGTCGGCGGTCAGTTCCTCATGCGGGGTCATGCCGGCGATGTCGCAGAACCCGCCGAACGGCAGGGCCTTCACGCCGTACTCGGTCTCGCCGCGGCGCGTTGACCACAAGGTGGGGCCGAAGCCGACGAAGTAGCGTCGGACCTTCATCCCGGTCCTCTGTGCGGCCCACATGTGACCGCACTCATGCCACGCGATCGACGCGAGCAACGCGAGGGCGAACAGCACCACCCCGATCGCAAAAACCACTTCTCGACTCTCCTGTTGATTACTGATCCCTGTGCCGGGCCTCAAGCCCGGCGCGGTGCCGCGACCAGCTCCGCCGCACGGACCCGCGCCCAGGTGTCTGCGGCGAGGACCTCGTCCACAGTACCCGGGGTCGCACGCCACTGATCGGCGTCGTCGAGCACACGACCGATCACCTCGACGATGCGGGGAAAGGCGATCTCACCGGCGAAGAAGCCGGCCGCCGCGGCCTCGTTGGCGGCGTTGTACACCGCAGTCAGGCTGCCACCGGCCCTACCGGCACGCCGGGCCAGCTCGATCGCCGGGAACACCTCGTTGTCGACGGGTTCGAAGGTCCACGCCGAGGCCGTGGAGAAGTCACAGGCCTGCGACGATCCGGGCACCCGGTCCGGCCAGCCCAGAGCCAGCGCGATGGGCAGTTTCATCGACGGCGGGGACGCCTTGGCGATGGTCGCACCGTCGACGAAGGTCACCATGGAATGCACGATCGACTGGGGGTGGACGGTGACGTCGATGCGGTCGTAGGGCACGTCGAACAGCAGGTGCGCCTCGATCACCTCGAGGGCCTTGTTGACCAGCGTCGCCGAGTTGAGGGTGATCATCGGCCCCATTGACCACGTCGGATGCCGACCGGCTTGCTCGGGGGTGACATCCTCGAGTTGCGCGGCGCTCCACCCGCGGAACGGCCCACCGGAGGCGGTGAGCACCAACCGATCCACCTCGTCCGCGGTCCCCGCCCGCAGGCACTGGGCGATCGCGGAATGCTCCGAATCGACCGGCACGATCTGGCCGGGTGCGGCGGCCCGCAGCACCAGCGCACCACCGGCGACCAGCGATTCCTTGTTGGCCAACGCGAGTCGCGCACCCGATTCGAGTGCGGCGAGGCTCGGCCGCAGTCCGATCGATCCGACGACGGCATTGAGGACGACATCGGCCTCGACTGTCTCGATGAGCCGGCACATCGCATCCGCGCCGCCGAGGACGCCGTCACCGAGTTCGGCGCTCAGCGCCTGGGCCGCCGCCGGATCGGCGACCGCGACCGCCGCCGCGGGTACGCCGTGCTCCCGCGCCTGACGTGCGAGGATGTCACGATTGCCACCCCCGGCGCCGAGCCCGACCACCGAGAACCGGTCGGGATGTTCGGTGATCACGTCGAGGGCCTGGACCCCGATCGATCCGGTGGAACCGAGGATGAGCACGCGCGTCGTCACACGTTCATTGTGGCCGACGGCCGCGACGGGTCACTGCCACCCTTGCCGACGATGCGGGCTCGAGGTCAGCCGCGGACGCCGCCCGGCGCCGGATGCACCGTGCGCCAGTGTTCGGCGATGTCGATGCGGCGGGTGATCCAGACATCGTCGTGGGATTGGACGTGATCGAGGAAGCGCTCCAGGCTCGCCAGCCGGGCGGGCCGCCCGACGAGCCGACAATGCAGACCCACCGAGAGCATCTTGGGTGACCCCTCGACGCCTTCGCGGTAGAGCACGTCGAACGCGTCGCGGAGATGGGCGAAGAACTGCTCCCCCGACGGAAATCCGCCGGGCGAGGCGAACCGCATGTCGTTGGTGTCGAGGGTGTAGGGCACCACCAGGTGATCGACCGCCCCGGTGACCGACCCGTCGGTGCGCGGAACCTTCACCCAGTAGGGCAGATCGTCGGCGTAACTGTCGGAGTCGTAGACGAAACCACCCTGTTCGACCACGAGGGACCGGGTGTTGGGCGAATCGCGACCGGTATACCAGCCGAGCGGCCGCGCCCCGGTGATCTCGGTCAGGACGTCGATCGCGGTGCGCATGTGCTCGCGTTCGACGTGTTCGTCGACCATCTGATAACTCAGCCACCGGTAGCCGTGGCAGGCGATCTCGTCGCCGCGTTCGACAAAGGCCGCGGCCGCCTCCGGGTTGCGGGCCATCGCCTGGGCGACCGCGAAGATCGTCAACGGAAGACCACGACTCTCGAAGGTCCGCAGGATGCGCCACACCCCGGCCCGCGACCCGTATTCGTAGAGCGATTCCATACTCATGTGCCGGTTCGGAAAGGATTGGGCACCAATCATTTCCGAGAGGAATGTCTCGCTGCCGCGATCGTTCTCGAGGACATTGTTCTCGCTGCCCTCCTCGTAGTTGAGGACGAACTGCACCGCGATCTTCGCGCCACCCGGCCACTGCGGGTCCGGCGGCGTCGGACCGTATCCCACCATGTCGCGTGGGTAGTCCTCGGAGCGATGGTCGGCGAGTGAGCGAGACGGTGGATGCATGGCCAGATTCTTACACCGATCCGACGTCGGCACCCGTCGGCGTGGGGAGTGCAACACCGCGTGGGTCGGGCCGCTATGCTTTCCCAGAGCAGAACTACTACCGACCGTCGAAGATCCCTCCGGAGGGCTTCGGCGCCCGCAGTGAGGAGCCAGGCGTGGCAAGCACCGATGTGGAGCACAGCGACGACATCGACACCGGTTGGGTGCACGAACCCGCCGATGCGCCGTCGGCGCGGTTCGGGTGGCACGGCACCGCGACCAAGACCTTCTACATCGCCGGATGGCTGAGCGTGATCCTGCTTCTGCTCATGTTCTTCGGCAATCACGTGGGGCACGTCGAGGACATCTGGCTGGCCGTCGCCGCAGCGGTGCTGGCGGTCTTCCTGCTGCGTGCGATGTTCGCCAAGAAGAAGTGGAGCTAGTCCCCTCCTCCAGACGTCACAGAGCCCGGCCGGTGATCACCGGCCGGGCTTTGATCGTTTATCCGGTCGTGTCGCCCGGGCCCGGAGGTTCTATTTCTCCTCGGCGGCGAGCTGACCGCAGGCTGCCGCGATCTCCTGCCCGCGGGTGTCGCGCACCGTGCAGGAGACACCCTGCTCGCGGACCCGTCGCACGAACTCCCGTTCCACCGGTTTGGGACTGGCGTCCCACTCCGAGCCCGGGGTCGGGTTCAGCGGGATGAGATTGACGTGGACCAGCGAACCGAGCGCCTTGTGCAGCTTCTTCCCCAGCATGTCGGCGCGCCACGGCTGGTCGTTGACATCCCGGATGAGGGCGTACTCGATCGACACGCGACGACCGCTCGAGTCGGCGTAGTACCGCGCGGCGTCGAGGACCTCGGCCACCGACCAACGGTTGTTCACCGGGACCAGGGTGTCGCGCAGTTCGTCGTCGGGGGTGTGCAGGGACACGGCGAGCGTGACCGAGAGTTTCTCGTCGGCCAGGCGCCGGATGGCCGGCGCCAGACCGACCGTCGACACCGTCACCGATCGCGCCGAGATCCCCAGCCCGGCGGGCGCCGGCGAGGTGATCTGGCGGACCGCGCTGACCACGCGTTTGTAGTTCGCGAGGGGCTCACCCATTCCCATGAACACGACGTTGGACAGTCGGCCCGGTTCGCCGAACTCGCCGTCGCGCAGCGCCCGGGCGGCGGCGCGCACCTGGTCGACGATCTCGCCGGTGGACAGGTTGCGGTCGAGGCCACCCTGCCCGGTCGCGCAGAACGGGCAGGCCATACCGCAGCCGGCCTGACTGGAGATGCACAACGTGTTGCGGTCGGGATAGCGCATCAGCACGCTCTCCAGCAGGGTGCCGTCGTGCAGCCGCCACAGGGTCTTGCGGGTGCTGTCGTCGTCGCAGGAGATGTGCCGGACCGGGGTGAGGAGCTGCGGGAACAGTGCCGCACCGACCTTCTCACGAGCGGCGGCGGGCAGGTCGGTCATCTCGTCGACGGCGCCGTTGAGGCGGCCGTAGTACTGGCGGGCGAGCTGATCGGCGCGGAATCGCGGGAGCCCGATCTCGCCGAGGGCCGCCACACGGTCCGCCGGGTCGAGATCGGCGAAGTGTGTCGGCGGACGCCCACGCTTGGGCGCGTCGAACACGAGTGGCAATGACGTCATACCACCATTGTCGCATGTCATGATGGGTGCATGACGAGTCCCGATCCGCAAGGTCCGGCGGCGCCGGATAGCTCTGCCGGAACTACCGACCCCGCCACCCCCGATGTGGACAGCCACGCACTGATCGACGAGCGCGACGCGCTGCGCAGACAAGTGAAGAAGGTCGAGCACACGCGGACCCGCGCCACCTTCATCGGCCTGGTGATCGGGGCCGTCATCACCGTCCTGCTGTTGGTATTCATCCTGCAGAATCTCGAAAAGCAGCAGATCACGTTCCTCGCGTGGCATGTCACGCTACCGATGGGCGTGAGTCTGCTGATCGCCGCCATCGCCGGAGCGTTGATCGTCGCGCTGGTCGGCGGACTCCGGATGATTCAGCTCACCCGGGCACTGAAGAAGGCCAAGAAGTAAAGGCCGAGAAGTAACCGTCGAGACGGCGTCATCTACAGCAGGGTCGTCTATAGCAGGGCGGTGAGCACCGCCCACACGATGAACGCCGACGGCAACAGCGAGTCGAGGCGATCCATGATGCCGCCGTGGCCGGGGAGCAGGGTTCCCATGTCCTTGATCGCGAGATCGCGTTTGATCTGCGATTCGACGAGGTCACCGAGGGTTGCGCAGATCACCAGGACCGGACCCAGGATGACGCCCACCCACCAGGCGTTGTCGAGCAACAGCATCACGCATCCGACCGCGCCCGCGGTCCCCACCACGAACGAGCCGACGAGGCCCTCCCACGACTTCTTCGGACTGATCGCCGGCGCCATCGGATGCTTGCCGAAGAGCACTCCCGCGGCGTAGCCGCCCACGTCGGAGCACACGACCACGACCATCAGGGTGGCGACCCGGGCGGCCCCGTGGTCCTGGGTGACCATGACGACGCCGAACGACGCCAACAGTGGGAGCCACGCCAGCACCAGGATCGACACGGCGAGGTTGCGCAGATAGTTTTCCGGCGCGTGAGTGATGCCCTGCGACAACAGTTTCCACACCATCAGCACGAGCACGGTCGCGACGAATGCCACCAGGATGCCGGTCGTTCCCCACGGCCAGCTCGACCACACAATGGCCTGCCCACCGATCAGCAGCGGCCAGAACGCGACGTCATAGCCGCCGCCGCGGAGCCGTTTGGTGACCTCCCAGGTGGCGATCGCGAAGGCCACCGAGACGACGCCATACCAGACCATCGGCGCGAACAACAGGATGAGGATGATGGTGACACCCAGGGTCACACCGACCCCGATGGCCGCCGGCAGGTCCCGACCGGCGCGTGACTTCTTCGGGGCCGCTGCCGCCGAATCCGCCGGTGACTCGGCCTCCCGACTATCCGAAGTCCCGTCCGTCCCCGACGGCTGCGCCGACGATTCGTGTGGCATTGCTGTGGTGTCCGCCTGTCATCTCCGCTGAGTCGAGGTGCGTTGCGAGGTTGAGGTGTCGGGTTGAGGTCGTCGGGTCCCCGGGTCCCGACTCACCAGGGGTTCGTGATCCTCACACCTCGAGGAGTTCGGACTCCTTGTGCTTGACCAACTCGTCGACCTGATGAACGTAGTCGGCGGTGGTCTTGTCGATTTCCTTCTCCGCCCGCACGACCTCGTCCTCGCCGGCCTCGCCGTCCTTCTGGATGCGCTTGAGCTCCTCGACGGCCTTGCGCCGGACGTTGCGGATGGCCACCTTCGCGTCCTCACCCTTGCCCTTGGCCTGCTTGACGAGATCCTTGCGCCGATCCTCGGTGAGCTGCGGGATCGACACCCGGATCAGCGAACCGTCGTTGGTCGGGTTGACCCCGAGATCGGAGTTGCGGATCGCGGTCTCGATGTCGCGGAGGGTCGACGCCTCGTAGGGCTTGATGACCACCAGTCGGGCTTCGGGGGTGGTGATGCCGGCCACCTGCGTGATCGGGGTGATGGCGCCGTAGTACTCGATGGTGACCTTGTTGAACATCGCCGGATTGGCTCGGCCGGTCCGGATGGAGCCCATGTCGTCCTTGGCGACGGCAACGGCCTTCTCCATCTTCTCCTCGGCATCGAGCAAGGTGTCGTCGATCATGTGTTGAGTTCCCTGGTTCTGGTGTGTGGTGGGTGGTCGCGAAGGTGTGCGGGGCTCAGGTGCTCACGAGTGTCCCGATCGGTTCACCGGCCACCGCCCGGGCGATGTTGCCGCGCTCCAGCAGATTGAACACCAGGATCGGCATCTTGTTGTCCATGCAGAGACTGAACGCGGTCGCGTCGGCGACCTTGAGTTCGCGGTCGAGGACCTCGCGGTGACTGATCTCGCGGAACAGGGTCGCGTCGGGATCGACCTTCGGGTCGGCGCTGTAGACACCGTCGACGGCCTTGGCCATCAGCACCACCTCGGCCTTGATCTCGAGGGCGCGCTGGGCGGCGGTGGTGTCGGTGGAGAAGTACGGCATGCCCATACCGGCGCCGAAGATGACAACCCGGCCCTTCTCGAGGTGACGCTGCGCCCGCAACGGCAGGTACGGCTCGGCGACCTGACCCATCGTGATGGCCGTCTGGACTCGCGTGGTGACCCCGCGCTTCTCCAGGAAGTCCTGCAGCGCAAGGCAATTCATGACGGTCCCGAGCATGCCCATGTAATCCGAGCGGGCCCGGTCCAGGCCGCGCTGCTGCAGTTCGGCGCCGCGGAAGAAGTTGCCGCCACCAATGACGACGGCCACCTGCGCCCCGGACTCCACCACTTCGGCGATCTGATCGGCGACGGTGGCCACCACGTCGGGATCCAGTCCGACCTCTCCCCCGCCGAACATCTCACCGCCGAGCTTGAGGAGCACCCGGTGGAAACCGGAACGCTCGGACTGCTGGGGATCAGGGGATTGCATCATCTACTTCCTCACTGACAGCCGACGGTGGTGGGCCGCATGCGATCCGCGCGGGCGGTGCACACGACCTTCTCGAATCATCTTAGGGCGTGCCCGATTGCCGCTCTGACGCGACGACCCCGTGTCCACGAGAAGTGCGGACACGGGGTCGTCGTGCGATCAGGGCCGATCAGGCCTGGCCGACCTCGAAGCGGGCAAAACCGTTGACGGTCACACCGGCCTCGTCGAGGAGTGCCTTGACGGTCTTCTTGGAGTCCTGCACCGACGGCTGGTCGAGCAGCACGACATCCTTGTAGAAGCCGTTGACGCGACCTTCGACGATCTTGGGCAGCGCCTTCTCCGGCTTGCCCTCGGCCTTCGCGGTCTCCTCGGCGATGCGACGCTCGTTCTCGATGATGTCGGCGGGGACCTCATCGCGGGTGGCGTAGCGCGCCTTGAGCGCGGCTACCTGCATGGCGGCGGCACGCGCGGCCTCGGCCGCAGCGTCGCCCTCACCGGTGTAGGACACCAGCACACCAACGGCCGGCGGAAGATCCGAGGCACGCTTGTGCAGGTAGATCGCGACCGGGCCGTCGTAGTAGGCGACGCGACGCAGTTCGAGCTTCTCGCCGATCTTGGCCGAGAGTGCCTGGACGGCGTCGGCGACGGTCCCGTCGCCGAGCTTGGCGGCCTTGAGTTCGTCGACATCGCTGGTCTTGGCGGCGATCGCGGCCTCGACGACCTGGTCGGCAAGCGCCTGGAACTCGGCGTTCTTGGCGACGAAGTCGGTCTCGGAGTTGATCTCGACCATGACGCCGTCACGAGCGGCGACGAGGCCCTCGGCGGTGGACCGCTCGGCACGCTTGCCGACGTCCTTGGCGCCCTTGATGCGCAGTTCCTCGACGGCCTTGTCGAAGTCACCGTCGTTGTTCTCGAGGGCCTTCTTGCAGTCCATCATTCCGGAGCCGGTGAGCTCGCGGAGACGCTTCACGTCCGCTGCGGTGTAGTTCGCCATCGTTGGCGAGCCTCCTTTAGGAAAAGAGTGTCGATGTGTCTGGTGACCTGCGCGCCCGGGATACCGGGCGCGCAGGTCGACGACGTGGACCCGATCAGGTCAGGACGCCGGGGTGGCGCCACCCTCGGCGGGTGCAGCCGCCTGGGTCAGCAGTTCCTGCTCCCACTCGGCGAGCGGCTCGCCGCCACCGGCCTCCGGCTTGGAGTCGTCGGAGGACTGGCCGGCGCGGGCCTGGACGCCTTCGGCGACGGCCGAGGCGACCACGCGGGTGAGCAGGGCGGCGCTGCGGATGGCGTCGTCGTTGCCCGGGATCGGGTAGTCGACGAGGTCGGGGTCGCAGTTGGTGTCGAGGATCGCGATGACCGGGATGTTGAGCTTGCGTGCCTCACCGACAGCAATGTGCTCCTTGTTGGTGTCCACCACCCAAATGGCGGACGGCACCTTGGCCATATCGCGGATACCACCGAGTGTCCGCTCGAGCTTGTTCTTCTCGCGGGTCAGCATCAGGATTTCCTTCTTGGTGCGACCCTCGAAGCCACCGGTCTGCTCCATGGTCTCGAGTTCCTTGAGACGCTGCAGACGCTTGTGCACGGTCTGGAAGTTGGTGAGCATGCCACCGAGCCAACGCTGGTTGACGTACGGCATGCCGACGCGGGTGGCCTCGGCGGCGATGGATTCCTGGGCCTGCTTCTTGGTGCCGACGAACAGGATGGTGCCGCCGTGGGCGACGGTCTCCTTGACGAACTCGTACGCCTTGTCGATGTAGGTCAGCGTCTGCTGCAGGTCGATGATGTAGATGCCGTTACGGTCGGTGAAGATGAATCGCTTCATCTTCGGGTTCCAACGGCGGGTCTGATGCCCGAAGTGTGCGCCGCTGTCCAGCAGCTGCTTCATGGTTACGACAGCCATGAGTGTGTTCATTCCTTTGTGCGCAGTTGACGTCGACACCGGGTGGCGTCGACCCTGGCGTCTGCGTCCACGCGGACCCGGGAGGCCGGGACCGCCGCGCGGAGGTGTTCGGGGCCGCAGTGCGGCGAACGGGTGCAGACGCGCGAAGTCACCCCGCCGAAGCGAGGTGCTCTGGCAAGTCTACGCGCGCGCATGCCGGTCTCCAAAAAGCCCGAAATCTCCCCGAAATTTCTCGGCCGGCGATGGAGCCGAATGCCCCCGGCGTGCGTCTGATCTGTTGTGACCCGTTCTGCAGATTCTGCGACATACAACGACGCAGCGCATCTCGGCGCCGACGACGACGATGCCGTGACGCCGCCACGGCCATCACGAGCGGTGGTCGTGATCCGGCATCTGACGGCGGTGCTCGTCGAGCTGCTGGTCGTCGCGTCGATGATGCTGCTGATGCCCGGCGTCGTCGGTGCCGCCCCGACCCCGGTGTCCCCGATCCCGGTGTCCCCGCGCGGTTACTCGGCGCCGCTGTCGCCGCGGCCGACGGTGGTCCGCGGCTTCGACAATCCCCCGCAGCGGTGGCAAGCCGGTCACCGTGGGGTCGACCTGGCGGCATCGACGGGTGCGGTGATCCTGGCGGCCGGCGACGGTGTCATCCGGTTCGCCGGGATCGTGGCGGGCAAACCGTCGGTGTCGATCGAGCACGATGACGGGGTGATCACCACCTACGAACCGGTCCACGCGAGCGTGCGACGCGGCACCCTGGTGCAACGCGGCGAGCCGATCGGCAACGTCGAGGCCGGTCATCCGGGCTGCGACGCGGCCGCCTGTCTGCACTGGGGCGCGCGCCGCGGAGCCGGTCACGTGGCCCAGTATCTCGATCCCCTGGCGTTGTTGGGTGCGGTCCGGGTGCGGCTCAAGCCGCTCGGCGGGTGAGACCACGTTTGTTGGGCGACCAGGATTTTGCTGCGCGACCAGGGTTTTGCTGCGCGACCAGGGTTTGTTCGGCGACCGGGCTTGTTGAGCTAGGCCCGCGGATGTGCCTGCCGGTGCGCGGCACGCAGGCGTTCGACGCTGACGTGGGTGTAGACCTGGGTCGTCGCCAGCGACGAATGTCCCAGAAGTTCCTGGACGACTCGCAGGTCCGCACCGCCTTCGAGGAGATGCGTCGCGGCGCTGTGGCGCAGACCGTGGGGTCCCATGTGCGGGCCGCCGGCCGCGGCGACCGCCGAGGAGACGACCGCCCGCGCGACCCGCTGGTTGAGTCGGCCGCCCCGGGCGCCGAGCAGCAGAGCCGACCCGGAGGCGGCGGTGGCCAGCGCCGGCCGTCCGGCGGCCAGCCACCGCTGCAACGCGCGCGCGGCGGGCACACCGTAGGGCACACTGCGCTGCTTGTTCCCCTTGCCGATGACCCGCAGCACCGCCCGCGCGTCGTCGACGTCGGCGAGGTCGAGACCGCACAGCTCGCCCACCCGGATTCCGCTGGCGTAGAGCAGCTCGGTGATCACGCGGTCACGCAGCACGATCGGATCGTCGGGGTCGGCGTCGCCCTCAGAGTCCTCGGCACCCGGCGCCGCGGTGCCGGCGGCGACCGTCGCCGCCTGTTCGGCGGTGAGAACGGCAGGCAACCTCCGATGCGCCTTCGGGGCCTGTAGCCGGGTGGCCGGATCCGCGCCGAGAATCCCTTCGCGAACGGCCCACGCGCAGAACGTCTTTGCCGAGGACACCTGTCGGGCGACCGTTGTCCGCGCGGCTCCCCGACGGGTGTGGTCGGCCAGCCAGGCGCGTAACAGGGCCAGATCGATGTCGCCGACGGGTACGCCGCGCACGCCCGCGAAGCTGATCAGACCGCGCAGATCACCGGTGTACGCACGGATCGTGTGCTCGCTGAGTCCACGCTCGAAGCGCAGATACCGCGCGAATTCCGACACCACCGACTCGGTCATCACCCCAGCACACCCACCGCGCCGCACTCACGCAACCGCACACGCGACGCCGTTGCCGGATCGGTACGACCGCCCGATCCTCCTCGCGCCCGGTTCAGCGCACCAGATTGCGGAGGCGCTGCCCGACGCCGACCTTTTGCTCCCCCTCTTCGGTGGCGCGCAGGTCGGCCTTCCATTCGCGGAAGCCCTCCTCGGTGCGGCCGCGGCGCCAGTATCCGGAAATAGACGCATTCTTCGCACCCACACCACGTTCCTTGCGGATGTAGCCACGCAGATTGTGCATCACCGCCTGCGCCTCGCCGTGGATGAAGACCTGCGGCTCACCGTCGAGCCACTGCGCGCCGCGGACCGCGGCGATCAGCGGAGCGTTGTCCCCGGCACGATCGTCGTCGACCTCACCGGCACCGCCACCCCGATGCACCCAGGTGATCTGCGCCCCGGCGGGGGCGACGAGATCGATCTCGTCCTCGGGACCGGCGACCTCGATGAACACCCGCGCGGTCGCGTCGGCCGGCAGGGCTTCCAGCGCTGCGGCCACCGCCGGCAATCCCGCCTCGTCGCAGGCGAGCAGATGCCAGGGTGCGGCCGGGTTCGGGTGATAGCCGCTGCCCGGCCCGAGGAACCGCACGGTGGTTCCCGGCTCGACCGAGGCCGCCCACGGTCCGGCGAGCCCCTCGTCGCCGTGCACCACGAAGTCGACGAGCAGTTCCCGGCGTTCGGCGTCGACCTTGCGGACCGTGTAGGTGCGCAACGTCGGCTGCTGCTCGGGGGGCAACGACCGCGACGCGCGCGGATCGAAATCCTCTGGGAACTCCACGCCCTCGGGCATGAAGATCAGCTTGATGTACATGTCGGTCTCGCGCAGACCGTCCTTGCCGAGAGCCGGCAAGAAGTCGTCGAACCCATCCCCACCGAAGAACAGCCGCACCATGTGCGGCGTCACCTGCTCACGTCGCAGGACGGTCATCGTATTCACTCGCTTGGCCATGCAGACCTCCTTCTCCCGAACCAGCGTACGCCGAGTTAGGTTTACCTAACTGCGACGGTTGGGTTCTCGCGGAAAGCACACACCGAACACCCACACCCATGGCACGACCTCACGCCAGTCGCCACGTACTGCCGTCGGTGCCGACCAGTCCCCCGAGTTCCATCATCACCAGCGCCACCCGGGTGGCATCGATCTCGACACCCGCGGAGAACGCGATCTCCTCCAGGGTGGCCCCGCCGCGACCGGGAATGGCGTCGTGCACCTGTCTCTGCTGCGCGGTCAGACTGTCGGTGGGCCGGGCCGCTCCGTGATCGGGTGCCCCCAGTCCGTCCGGGCGGACCACCGAGACCAGCGCGTCGACGTCGGCGATGAGTGCGGCACGGCCATCGGCGATCATCTCGTGACAACCCACCGACGTCGCCGAGGTGACCGGTCCGGGTACCGCACCCAGTGGACGTCCGAGCTTGCAAGCCCACGCCGCGGTGCTCACCGCCCCGGACCGCGCACCCGCCTCGACCACCAGGACCGCCGACGACAGGGCCGCGACCAGACGATTACGCGCCAGAAACCGGTGCCGGGCGGCCGTCGTCCCGGGCGTGTACTCCGACACGATCAGCCCGCTCTCGGCGATCGCGGCCAGCAGCCGCGAATGTGCGGCCGGATAGTCCCGGTCGATGCCGCAGGCCATCACGGCCATCGTCGCGCCGTCACACGCGAGCGCGGCACGGTGAGCGGCGACGTCCACGCCGTAGGCCGCACCCGAGACGATGCCCCACCCACGCGACACCAACTGCTCGGTCAGGGTGCCGGTGACGTGGGTGCCGTAGTCCGACGCCGCGCGGGACCCCACCACGGCGATGGATTGCTCGGCGAAGTCGTCCAGTCGCCGAGGACCGCGCACCCACAGCGCCAACGGCACTCCCCCCGCGGATGCCGTGTCCGCCTGATCCAAGGCGAGCAGGGGAAATCCCGGCCACTCGTCGTCGTCCGGGGTCACCAGCCGCGCCCCCACGGCGTCGGCGGCCGCCAACGCCTGCTCCGGCCGGACGGCCGCCGCCCGCGATGCGGTCGGTTTCAATACCGCCCGGTGTGCCGTGGGAACCATGCGGGTACGGATGGCGTCGGCCGCCGCCTCGGCCCCGATGTCGGCCACCAGCGCACCCACCGCGCGGCAGGGCGGTTCGGCCACCGCCACCAGATAGGCCCAGGCGGCGCGTTCGGAGTCATTGCTCGTCATCGATGGATTCCTCGGTCACGGTAGTGAAGGGCCTGTGCCACTTCGTCTTCTCCGGGTGCGGTCTGTCCGGACAGGTCGGCGAGTGTCCACGCGACCCGCAATGCGCGGTCGGCGCCACGGGCGGTGAGTCGACCGTCGCGCATCGCCAGTTCGAGGGGTCGCGTCGCCGACGGCGGCAGACGGAACTCGCGTCGCAGCAGTGGTCCCGGTACCTCGGTGTTGGTACGAAAGCCGCGCCCACTCCACCGCTGGGCCGCCGCTTCCCGGGCGGCCGCGACGCGCGCCCGGATGTCGGCACTCGATTCGCCGGTGTCGGTGGTCAGTGCCGCGTTTCCCGGGGGATCCATGCGCACGCGGATGTCCACCCGATCCATCAATGGTCCGGACAGCTTGCCCAGGTAGCGACGCCGCGTCACCGAACTGCAGACGCACTCGACGTCACGGACCGGGGCACACGGACAGGGGTTGGCGGCCAGGACGAGCTGGAAACGCGCCGGATACACCGCAACCCCGTCACGGCGGGTCACCCGCACTTCGCCCTCCTCGAGCGGTTGACGAAGCGAATCGAGGACCTTGGTGCCCATCTCCGCGCACTCGTCGAGGAACAACACTCCCCGGTGGGCCAGCGAGACGACACCCGGTCGGGCCATGCCGGTTCCGCCGCCGAGCATCGCGGTGAGGGAGATGCTGTGATGGGGATCGATGAACGGCGGTTCGATGACCAGTGGCGAGCCGGGCGACAGCGCACCCGCGATCGAATGAATCGCGGTGACCTGCAGGGATTCATCGGTCGACAGTGGCGGCAGAATCCCCGGCAGCCGACGTGCCAGCATCGTCTTCCCGATCCCGGGCGGACCGGTCATCAGGACGTGATGCCCACCGGCGGCGGCGATCTCGAGAGCGTGCCGGGCCTGTACCTGACCCGCCACATCGGCCATGTCCGCCGGCATCCGCGACGGCGATTGCCGCGGTGCCGCTTCATCGACGGTGTCGAGCACATGGTTGCCGGCGAGCCATCGCACGACCTCGGCGAGGTTGTGCGCGCCACCCACCTCGATCCCCGAGACCAGCGTCGCCTCGGCGATGTTGGCCATCGGCACCACCACCGCGGCCATGCCCGCGGCGCGCGCCTCGATGACCGCGGGCAGCACACCCCGCACCGGCCGGAGGCTGCCGTCCAGAGCGAGTTCACCCACCAGCACGGTGCGGCCGAGCCTGGCCGTCGGCGCCCGGTTGATCGCGGCGAGCACGGCGACCGCCATCGCGAGGTCGTAGGTGGAACCCCGTTTGGGCATTTCGGCCGGCGACAGGCTGATCGTCACCTTCATGTCGGGGAACGAGAATCCCGAGTTGTTGATTGCCGAACGGATGCGTTCCTTGGCCTCGCGCAGCGACGAATCCACGCTGCCGGAGATCGTCACGCCGGGCAGGCCGTGCCCGACATTGGCCTGCACCTCGACCGGGGATGCCTCAAAGGCGTTGAGCCCCACGGAGTTCGTGCACCCGAGCATCCGTGAGGACTCCTCATCCTCACGCCGCGATGGGTCTTCACTCCACGATGTTGACATGGTGCCGCACCCGCGCGCCGTCGGCCGACATCGGATGTGCCGGATCGAGTTGGATGGAGATGATGTCGAATCGGATCTGCTCCCAGTGCCGATCCTGCTGCGCCAACCACATGCGCGTCAGCCGTCGCATCCGCATCAGTTTGTCCCGGGTCACCGCCGCCACGGGATCGTTGAAGATCCGCGACGCGCGGGTCTTGACCTCGACGACCACCAGTCGGCGTCCGTCGGCCGCGATCAGGTCGAGCTCGCCATACCTGTTGCGCCAGTTGCGATCCAGAATGCTCCAGCCGAGACCGCTGACGTAGTCGGCCGCCAGGTCTTCACCCAACCGCCCCACCCCGGCCCGGCGATTGGGCCGGCGATCGGGCCGACGCCTCGGCTCGGGTCCCACCGATTGTGCTGTCATGTCCGACAGCATCACTCACCGCGCCGAGCAGACCGCCCGGATACCTGCCGCGACGGCCGATACCTGTGAATGACTGCGCTTCTGGGGATCACCGCTGGGATGGAACCCGCGGTTCAACCGGTGCGGACGTACCCCCGGCGGACGATCAGACCGCAAAAGCGACACCCCTACAACGACTTTCGTCGCAATCGGCGGATGTCAGGTCACGGTTCGTCGGGCAGCCGTAGTTCGGACTTCTCCAGTTCCTCGATGTTGACGTCCTTGAAGGTCAGCACCCGGACCTGCTTGACGAAACGAGCCGGGCGGTACATGTCCCACACCCACGCATCGCTCATTCGCAGCTCGAAATAGATCTCACCCTCGGGGTTACGCGGCACGACCTCCACCGAGTTGGCGAGATAAAAGCGGCGCTCGGTCTCGACGACGTACGTGAACTGACCGACGATGTCCTTGTACTCGCGGTACAGGGACAACTCCATCTCGGTTTCGTACTTCTCGAGATCCTCAGCACTCATCCTGTAAGCCTATCGCGCGACGTGTCGGCGGATGCGGCAGGAATGTCGCGGATACGCGCGGCGACGTTGCGATACGACATCCGATGCTGGGGCGAGGGTCCGAGTTCGTCCAGACAGTTCATGTGCAGTGCCGTGCTGTAGCCCTTGTGGATCGAGAAGGAGTACCCCGGCAGTTCGGAGTCCATCGCCACCATGATGCGGTCGCGCGTCACCTTCGCCAGGATGCTGGCCGCGGCGATGCAGGCGGCGGCGCCGTCACCGCCGATCACCGGCAGCGACGGGGCGGTCAGTCCGGGAACCGCGAACCCGTCGGACAGGACGTAGCCCGGGGTCACATCCAGACCGGCCACGGCGCGACGCATTCCCTCGATGTTGGCGACGTGGATGCCGATCCGATCGATCTCGGCGGCGTCGATGATCACCACAGACCAGGCGTCGGCGTATCGCGTCACCGAGCGATAGAGCTTCTCGCGCGTTGACTCGGTGAGTTTCTTGGAGTCGTCGAGTTCCGACAACGACACGAGCTGGGTGGGTCGCAGCACGCACGCGGCCACCACCAGCGGCCCGGCGCACGCGCCGCGCCCGGCCTCGTCGACTCCGGCGACCGGGCCGAGACCACTGCGGTGCAGGGCGAACTCGATGGTGCGCAGGCCCGC
Organism: Gordonia sp. NPDC003950; assembly: GCF_053605205.1. Lineage (NCBI taxonomy): Bacteria > Bacillati > Actinomycetota > Actinomycetes > Mycobacteriales > Gordoniaceae > Gordonia > Gordonia sp. NPDC003950. Next base: position 74,632 of record NZ_JBSGIT010000004.1, read on the forward strand.
CGCGCGGCGGATCGGCAGACGGGGTGGCCAGCGACTCATCGTGGATCTGCTATCGACTCGCGGTCACTGCCGTGGGATCACTGCTGGGGGTTGACGGAGTCCACCCCACCCATCCGGGAGAACGGGAAGATGATGAACTGCGTCTTGCCGCGGATGTCGTCGACGGGGACGGTGCCGTCGCTGGTCTCGGTGATGTGGTAGCGCGAATCCGAGGAACGGGTTCGGTTGTCGCCCATCACGAACACGCTGTTCTCGGGCACCACGATCGGGCCGAAGTCCTTGCCGAGGCAACTGTTGAGCTTGCCGTCCTCGCCGATGGCGGTCGGGGTCGCGGTGCCGTCGGCGAGGTTCTGCTCCTGCAGGGCCATGTCGACATACGGCTCTTTGAGAACCTTGCCGTTGACCTTCACACCGACGCCGTCGGCGTTGTGGCATTCGATGGTCTGACCGCCGGTGGCGATGATGCGTTTGACGTAGTCATTCTCGTCGGGAGGCGCGAATCCGAACCACGACAGGCCGTCCTGCAGTCCACGGATCACCGTATTGGAGGATCGGGGTGACACCCATCCGTCCTCGCCCCACGACTCGGGGACCTTGAACACCACGACGTCGCCGGGCGCGGGATCACCGAAGGTGTAGGACAGTTTGTCGACGAAGATCCGGTCGTTCGAGCAACCGGTGCAGCCGATCAGTGTCGGCTCCATCGACTCGGATGGGATGACGTATTGCCGTCCGATGAAGGTCTGCAGAATCCAGCTGATCAGCAGGACGCAGGCGACGATGATGATCGTCTCCCGCAGCAGGGAGCTCTTCTTCTCCGGCTTGTCGCTCTTGGTGCGCCAGGGGCGGGACGCGGAGTCGGCGTCGACGGAATCGTCGCGCGGGACCCGGTCCTCGCCGGCCTCATCGCCTCGGCGGTCAGTGTCAGCCACGTCGCCAGGGTAGACGCGTCAGCGCTTTTCCTTGATCTTGGCGGCCTTGCCGCGCAGATCCCGCAGGTAGTAGAGCTTGGCACGACGCACATCACCGCGGGTCAGAACGTCGATCTTGGCGATGTTGGGGCTGTGCACCGGGAAGGTACGCTCCACGCCGACGCCGAAGGAGACCTTGCGCACGGTGAAGGTCTCGCGGACGCCACCACCCTGGCGACGGATCACGACGCCCTTGAAGACCTGGACGCGCTCCTTGCTGCCCTCGATGACCTTGACGTGCACGTCGAGGGTGTCGCCGGGTCCGAATGCGGGGATGTCGTCGCGCAGGGACTGCTGGTCGAGGATGTCCAGGGTGTTCATGATGGTTGGTCCTTAGGGTGCTAGCTGCGAACAGAGGAACCTGGCGGCCCTCCCCCCACCCGGATCACCCGAGTCGGTGTATGGGTTCGGCCGGTTCGTGCTCCGAGTCATGTGCGCGCCTGCTAGAGACCCCGACCGGGGCCGTCGTCAGGCAACCCGACTATTGTGCCAGACCGACCCGCGTCCGACGAAATCGCGACCTGACCAGCGGTGACGTCGTCACGACCGGGTGGGGTCGATGATGATCGAGGTCACCCCAGCCGTCGCCAGGACGGCCCGCGCCGCCGCCGACGGCGTCGACGGTGAGGCCACCGCGATCGGCTCGTATCCGCGGGCGCGCAGATGGTCGACCACCGCGATCTCCGGTGCCCGCCCGTCACCGGCCAGCTCGTCGGTGGTGCGGACCCGCATCCCGACGCGCAGATAGGGCACCGGATCGCTGGTCCCGACGACCCTCGCGCGTCCCTGGGCCCGATCGTGCCCGATGCCGACGGCCACCTGAACCCAGCCCCCGGCCCGACCGTCGAGGTCGGCGGCCAGAGTCCGGGCGTAGCGCACGAGGTCGTCGTGCTCAGCGCGGGTGAGTTCGAGCGGTTCGTCGTCGTCGGTTCCCGGCTCCCGCCGGTTTCTCCCGGCCGCGGCCGCGGCGCCCACCGCACCCACACCCACCGCACCCACACCCATGGCCCCGAGCCCACCCATCGGCATCATCCCGCTCGTCGCGGCGGCGGGATGTTGCGGATCGTCGGTGGTGGTCGCGGCGGCTCCGTGTGCCGCGGCCTCGTCGGCGTAGTCGTCACTGGCAGCCGTCATCGCCGCTCGTCCCGCACTGGCCGCCCGGACGGCCGGCGTGTCGTCGCCGACCGCAGAGCCGATCATCCCGAGTAGCCGATCGCGATCGGCGATCGTCGCCACGACCGCCATCTTCTGCCGCGTCGTGGTGGTGAGGTTTGCGAAGGCGGCCAGGGTCGTTGCCGAGACGGCGAGCCCGCCGGCGGTCCCGGTCACGTCGTTGGCGAGCCGGGTGGCGGTGTCGAGGGTTGCCTGGTCGAAGGCGCCCGAACCGATCCGGTGATCACGGTGGACGGTCTCGACGGTGTTCGCGACCGCAACCAGTCGCGCAGCGAGCCCGGCGAGTCGCTGCGCGAGCTCACCGATGGCGATGACATCGGTGTCCGGCCACCGATCGGGTGCGAGTTCCTCGGCGATGCGCCGCAGGTCGTCCGGCCCGCTCATGCGGTCCGGTCCACGCTTCGTCGCACGCTATGGGCGGCGGTGTCCTCGGCGGCCTCGACGCCGAGCAGGCCGTAAGCGATCTGTGCGGCCTGGGTGGTCAGGGCGTCGGCGATCGGACCGAGGGCATCGTGCAGCGCGGTGATACCGGGGACGAAGGCGGCGGCAAACGCGGTTGCGCCGACATCGTGTCCGAGCGCTTCGGTGAGTTCGTCGATGATGCGACCGAGGTCCACCCCGATGGCGGTCACCTCGTCGGCGAGTTCGGTCACCTCGCCGACGAGCGTGTGGCCCGCCTCCGGGTCGACCGCGACGCCCTCGGACCGGCTCATGTGCGGTTCCCGCCGGACACGTCCGCGTATCCGGGGACCGTTCCGGCCACCTCCGCCAGGAGGTGTTCACGCTGGTGACGCAGCCGCTGGTCGGCCACGGCGACCAGGTCCGTGATGAGCTCGGCCAACACGGACGCGCGGTGTCGGCGCAGGGCCGCCGGTTCGATCTGCAGGTCGACGAGCAGGCCGCGCGCGTCGACGGTGACCTCGATCAGGCGGTCCGTGCTGACCGCGCGGGCAGTCAGCGTCGCGAGTTGTTCGGCGGCGCTGGCGAGGTCGGCGCGCTGCCGGTCCAGTGTCTCGAGCATCGCCGACCAGTGGGAGTCACCCGGCCGACCCGGGTCACGCGTGTCGTGTGCATCGGACCGTTCATCCACCGTCGTCCCCCCTCGTACCCGCGGGTGAGGCGCTCGGACGCGGGTCGAACGAGCGTAGCCCGAACAGCGGGTTCCCACCGGGAATGCATCCACAGTGGCGACCCCTCTTGCGGAGACGGGGCGTTCGTCGCCGTCAGTCGCCCTTGCCCGGTTCGGCGAGGAGGTCGGGGCGACGCTCACGTGTCCGTTGCAACGACTGCTCGTGGCGGAACCGCGCGACCTTGGCGTGATCGCCGGAGAGCAACACCGGCGGCACGGGCAGCCCCCGCCACGTCTCCGGGCGGGTATAGCTCGGCCCCTCCAGAAGTCCGTCGGAGAACGAATCCTCTTGGTGGGAACGAGGATTGCCGAGGACCCCGGGGATCAACCGCACGGCGGCCTCGATCATGGCGATGGCCGCCACCTCTCCCCCGATGAGGACGAAATCGCCGAGTGAGACCTCTTCGACGCGCACCCGGCGCGCGGCGTCGTCGAAGACCCGCTGGTCGATGCCCTCGTACCGGCCGCACGCGAACACGAGGTGTTCTTCGGCGCTCCAGCGGACGGCGGTGGCCTGCGTGAAGGGCACCCCGGCCGGTGTGGGGACGATGAGCAACGCGTCGTCCGGGCACACTTCGTCCAGTGCGGGACCCCAGACGTCGGGTTTCATCACCATGCCCGGACCGCCGCCGTACGGGGAATCGTCGACGCTGCGGTGCACGTCGTGGGTCCAGGACCGCAGGTCGTGTATCCCGACCTCGATGACGCCACGGTCGATTGCCTTGCCCAGCAGGGCAACTCGCAGCGGCTCGAGGTACTCGGGAAAGATGGTGACGACGTCGACACGCATGCGCGGATCGGTCACGATGCGCCGTCGGGAGTGCCCGTGTCCGCGTCCGCGTCGTCGAGCAGACCGATCGGCGGGTCGACGACGATACCGTCACGCCCGACCACCGGGACGATCTCGCGTACGAACGGGATGAGGATCTCCCGTCCGTCCGGGGCACGCACCGCCAGCACATCGTTGGCGGGCAGATGCAGTACCGACGACAGCACACCGACCGCCGCTCCTGCGACGGTCGTCACCGGCAGACCCTCGAGTTCGTGGTCGTAGAAGGCGTCGGGATCGTCGCCGGAATCGACCTGCGAGCTGTCGATGAGGAACAACGTCCCCCGCAGGTCGTCGGCGTCGGCCCGCGTGCCGACCTCGGCCAGCGACAGCAACAGCCGCCCGGAATGTTCCCGGGCGGCTGTCACCGTGAAATCGCGTTCGCCACCACCACGTGGCAGGCGACCGACCAGGGTCGCGCCCGTCGCGAACCGTTGCTCCGGTTCGTCGGTACGGACGTCGACGACGACCTCGCCGCGAATGCCGTGCGACTTGATCACACGGCCCACCACGAGCTCCATTGATGTGGCGCTCAGCGGTCGGTGTCGACGATGTCGACACGCATGCCGCGGCCACCGATACCGCTCACGAGGGTGCGCAGTGCGGTGGCGGTGCGGCCGTTGCGACCGATCACCTTGCCGAGATCCTCCGGATTCACGTGCACCTCGACGAGGCGACCGCGACGACCGGTGATCAGTTCGACGCGCACGTCATCGGGGTTGGAGACGATCCCGCGAACGAGATGCTCGACGGCGTCGGCGACGACAGCACTCACGCCTGGGCCTTGTCACCCTCGGCGGCCGCCTCATCGGTGGCGGCCTCGTCGGCGGATGCGGCCGGGGCCTCGTCCTTCTTGGCGGCCTTCTTCTTCGGGGTGGTGGCCTCGGCGACCGGCTCGCTGTCGGCGGCGGCCAGGGCCGCGTTGAACAGGTCCAGCTTGGAGGGCTTCTCGGCGGCGGTCTTCAGGGTTCCCTCGGCGCCGGGCAGGCCCTTGAACTTCTGCCAGTCGCCGGTGACCTTGAGGATCGCGGCGACGGGCTCGGTCGGCTGGGCGCCCACGCCGAGCCAGTACTGCGCGCGCTCGGAGTCGACCTCGATGAAGCTCGGCTCTTCCTTGGGGTGGTACTTGCCGATGGTCTCGATCACCCGGCCGTTGCGGCGGGTGCGGGAATCGGCGACGACGATGCGGTACTGCGGGTTGCGGATCTTGCCGAGCCGCGTGAGCTTGATCTTGACAGCCATGTTCTTCTTCTTTCGTTGGCCACTGCGCAATTCAGCGACCCCGCCGGAATGCGAGGCCCGGTTTTGCGATCGGGTGTGACCGTCGGCCGGTACGTGACCGTGTCCGACGAACCAGCGTTCAATTCTGCCAGAGACGCGCCCACCGGCCCAAATCGCGGCCGATCGACCAGCGCGCATCGGCCGCCTGCGATCGACCCGGTACGCTCGCTGGGCGGTCGGGGGTGACCAGCGGGCGGAGTTCGGCGACCTGACGTCGGGCCGCCACCCTCTCACATCAGCAGTCGATGCAGCAGTCGACCCACGGCAGCAGTCGACCCACGGCAGCAGTCGACCCACGGCAGCAGCGACACAGTCAGCGAGGAGAGCACCGCACCCCATGCTCAACGCCCTGGCCTACGCACTCGTCGACGCGGTCAACGTGTTGTTGATCGGCGTCCTGGTCGCGCTCGCGATGATGACCGCACGCGGCCGGTATCGCTCGATCACCATTCTGCTGCTCATCGGCAATTGGCTGGGCGTCATCGGCCTGGCCCTGATTGTCCTGCTCGCCTTCGACGGGTTGGGCACCATCGTCGAGCAGGTCGTCGACTCTCCGGCATTCGGCGCGCTGTTGATCCTCACCGGTGTCGTCACCGCGTTGTGGACGCTGCGCCAGGGCGACGACGGGCCACCCCCGATCGTCGACCGCATCCTGACGCCGGTGCGTACGGCGTCGCCGTTGACCGTGCTGGCCGGCGTGGGTCTCGGCGCGGTGCAGTCCGCCACCTCGGTGCCGTTCTACGCCGGACTCGCGGTGCTGTCGTCGAGCGGTCTACCGGCCGGCGAGCGCTACACCGCGCTGCTGGCCTACGCGACGGTCGCCCTGAGCATCCCGGTGCTGGCGGCGATGGCGCTCGGATTGGTCCGGGTCCGGCCGCGTTCGTGGGCCGGACGTCTGTTCGTCACTGCTCGGCGACACCACACACTCGTCGCCCGCGGGGCCGCCTACCTGGTCTCGGCACTGTTGATCGTGATCGGCATCCTGCGACTGCTCTGACGGGTGCTCCGAACCCAGAAACGGGATCGGGCATGTGGCTGTCCACCCCGCGAAGGACACCCACATGCCCGCATCTTTCCCCGGCGAACATCCCGCCGATCGCACCGCGGTACGGGCGACGAGAAGACTTGTGAACTGATCACGAAGTGGTCAACCTCGCGATGTGACTGTGACCCTACCGAACAGTAAGGACATCGACCAACGGTCAATGAGTGATTTGGCTCACAAATCCGACGTGAGGTGTACAGCGCGGAACAATCCGACCCTTCACTCGGTGACCACCCGTGATGTCGCGATCGCGCGGCGCTGTCAGAGATGCGTGCCCGCGCAGACGATGGCCGCCGGATGACGCAGGATGTCCAAGTTCTCCACCGGGTTCTCCTGAAACACCAGGAAGTCGGCGCGGTCACCGTCGTCGAGAATCCCGGCACCGAGCCAGCGCCGCGGTTCGGTGGTGGCGGCGGCGAGAGCTCCCCGGGCGCCGAGACCGACGCCGGCGAGCCGTTCGATCTCGTCGACGATGCGTCCGTGTTCGACGAATCCACCCGCGTCGGTGCCCGCGAAGATGGTCACTCCGGCTTCGCGGGCCGCCGCGAAGGTGTCCTCGGCGTTCGCGTGCAGCTTGCGCATCGTCGCCGCATAGGTAGGGAACCTGTCAGCGCCGGAGGCGATCTGAAGGAAGTTATCGACCTGGATCAGCGTGGGCACCAAGGCGATCGAGCGTTCGACGAGTGCATCGATGTGCTCGGAGGTCAGGCCGGTACCGTGCTCGATGCAGTCGACGCCGACGTCGATGAGATCGCCGAGCGCGTCGGTGCCAAAGACATGCGCCGTGATGCGGGCACCGTTGTCGTGCGCCGCGGTCACCGCCGCGTCGAGCTGGCGTCGGGTCCACAGTGGCGCGAGGTCCCCGACCTCCCTGTCGATCCAGTCCCCGACGATCTTCACCCACCCGTCGCCGGCCTTCGCCTGCCGCGCCACCTCGTCGGCGAGTTCGTCCGGGTCGTCGAGATCGACACCGTAGTCACGGAGATAACGCTTCGGCCGCGCGATGTGCTTGCCGGAGCGGATGAACCGCGGTCCCGCCGGATCGTCGTCGAGTGGGTGGGTATCCAGCGGGGATCCGACCTCGCGGATCAGCAGGGTACCGGCGAGGGCGTCCTGACGGGCGAAGCCGCGGGCCTGCTCGATGGTCACACCGAGTCCGGGTGCGATCCCGACATGGTTGTGCGCGTCGACGAGTCCCGGCACAATCCAGCCGTCGGCGACGACGGTGTCGGCCGCGGCCACCGGCTCAGCGGTGATCGTGCCGTCGACCACCCAGAATTCGAGGGGCTCGTCGGTCAGCGGATCCCGACCGCGGTAGTGCTGTGCGGGTGTGGTCGCGGAACCGCCGCCGACGGTCATCGGCTCACTTCTTCTTCGGCTGCTGGAACTGCGAGACGTCGATGCCCTCGAGTCCCGGCGGGAGTTGATCGAGTCCGGCGGGCATGTTGGACAGGTCCGGGAAACCGCCGGGCATGCCCGGGAAACCGCCGCGCACCTTCGGCGGGGTCGGTCCGCGTCCGCGGCTCTTACCCTTCTTGCCCTTGCCCTTCTTACGGTTGGTCTTTCGGCCCGGGCCCATCATCCGGCCGGACATCTGGGCCATCATCTTGCGGGCCTCGAAGAACCGGTCGACGAGTTGGTTGACCTCGCTGACCGTGACCCCCGAACCGTTGGCGATGCGCAGTCGGCGAGAGGCGTTGATGATCTTCGGATTCTCCCGCTCGGCCGGGGTCATGCCGCGGATGATCGCCTGCACCCGGTCGAGTTGCTTGTCGTCGACCTGGCTGAGCGCGTCCTTCATCTGGTTGGCGCCGGGCAGCATGCCGAGGATGTTGCCGATCGGCCCCATCTTCCGGATCATCTGCATCTGCTCGAGGAAGTCCTCGAGGGTCAGCTCCCCCTGGGTGATCTTGGCCGCGGCCTCCTCGGCCTGCTGGGCATCCCAGTGCTGCTCGGCCTGCTCGATGAGCGAGAGCACGTCACCCATGCCGAGGATGCGACTGGCCATCCGGTCGGGGTGGAAGACGTCGAAGTCCTCGAGTTTCTCGCCCGAGGAGGCGAACATGATGGGCCGGCCGGTCACCTCGCGCACCGACAGCGCCGCACCGCCACGGGCGTCGCCGTCGAGTTTGGTGAGCACCACGCCGGTGAATCCGACACCGTCGGCAAACGCTTCGGCCGTGGAGACCGCGTCCTGACCGATCATGGCGTCGACGACGAAGAGCACCTCGTCGGGCTGCGTGGCATCGCGGATATCGGAGGCCTGCTTCATCAGCTCGGTGTCGATGCCGAGCCGGCCCGCGGTGTCGATGATGACGACATCGTGGTGGCGAGCCCGCGCCTCGTCCACACCGGCCTTGGCCACCGACACCGGGTCACCGGCAGTGACACCCAACGCATTGACCGCGGTCGGTGACGACTCGCCGGTGATAGAGGTCCCCGGATGCGGCGCGAAGACCGGCACACCGGCCCGCTCGCCGACGATCTGCAGCTGAGACACCGCGCCCGGGCGTTGCAGGTCACATGCCACCAGCAACGGGGTGTGGCCCTGCTTGATCAGCCACGCGCCGAGCTTGCCCGCCAGGGTCGTCTTACCGGCACCTTGCAGACCGGCCAGCATGATGACGGTCGGCGGGGTCTTGGCGAACTGCACCCGCCGCGTCTCGCCGCCGAGGATCGCGATGAGTTCCTCGTTGACGATCTTGACGACCTGCTGGGCCGGGTTGAGCGCGCCGGATACCTCGGCGCCCTTGGCACGTTCCTTGATCCGTGCGATGAAGGCACGGACGACGGGCAGTGAGACGTCGGCTTCGAGGAGTGCGAGCCGGATTTCACGACAGGTGCGGTCGATGTCGGCGTCGGAGAGGCGGCCCTTGCCACGCAGATCCTTCAGCGCACCGGTCAACCGATCGGAGAGGGAGTCGAACATTCCCCCATCTTTCCATGACCGCGCTCGAGGTGACCGCTCGACCACGTCGCCCCAGCCGTGTCGGCGCTCGGGTGCGGCCCGTGATCAGCTGATCGGAACCCCGGAACGCGACGACCCGGCGGTCGGCGGGGCCGCGTCGTCGTCGTCCGAACTCGGCCGGATGACCGGACACACCGCCAGAACCGCCTCCTCCAATGCGGCCCGCGTCTCGTCGGTGTCGGCGGGCAGCGTGAGGCAGAATGTGTCGACGACGGTGTTGCCGAGGGTGGCAACCTTGGCCCACCGCACGGCGACGCCCGACTCCTCGATCACGGCACTGACCCGGCTGAGCAGACCCAGCCTGTCGTCGGTGCGCAGTTCCATCAACACCTCGCCCCCGTCGCCGACCTCGGCCCAGAGCACTCGTGACGGAGCCACCGCGAACAGCGCGGGCACCGCGTTGACGGCAGCCACCGTCGGCATGTCGTCGTCGGTCTCGGAGGCCGCCCCGGGCGAGCCGGCCACCGTCCCGATGGTCGGTGTCGGGGATTCGCGTTCCCGTTTGTCGAGCCGGTCGAGCACCTTGATCTTGCCCTCGACCGCCCCGATCAGCTGCTGACGCAGCAGACCGGCCTCCGGCGGATCACCGAACGCCGGCACCACCACGAACGCGTTGACCGCGCGACCGGCGTGGCTCTGCACGGTCGCCGAATGCGACCGAAGTCCGTTGAGCGCCAGCACACCCGCCATCTTCGACAGCAGACCGGGCCGATCGGGGGCGACCATGATCACCGAGAAGGTATGTGGCCCTTCGGTCGACGAGACCTTCACGGCATACTCTCCGCTCTCGGCGACCGCGATCATCTCGTCGGTGAGCGGCTCCGGCGTGGGCAGTTCGTAACCGTCGAGCAGTCGGGTGGCCCGCCGCACCAGGTCACCGATGAGCGAGGCCTTCCAATCGCCCCACACGCCCGGGCCGGTGGCCAGCGAATCCGCCTCGGCCAGCGCGGCGAGCAACTCCAGCAGCACCCGACTGCGGCCGAGTTTGTCGACCACCTCCTGCGCGGTCGCCGGGTCGTCGAGATCTCGTCGGGTCGCCACGGTCGGCAGGAGCAGGTGATACCGCACCATCTCCGACAGGATCGTCACGTCCTGCGGCCACAGTCCGATCCGCGTGCCGACCTGGATGGCGAGGTCGGCGCCGACGATGCTGTGGTCGGCGCCGCGGCCCTTGCCGAGATCGTGGACCAGGGCGCCGAGCAGCAGCAGATCGGGCCGGGTAACGCGTGTGGTCATCCGGCTCGCGTTGACCGCGGTCTCCACCAGATGACGATCCACCGTCCAGGTGTGCACGGCGTCGCGCGGAGGGAGGTCCCGGACCGCACCCCATTCGGGGAGCAGACGCCCCCACAGTCCGGTGCGATCCAGGGCCTCGATCGGTGCCACCATGTGCGGGCCCGAGCCGAGCAGGACCAGCAGGTCGCTGAGCGCCTCGGCAGGCCACGGTTCACGCAGTTCCGGGGCGTAGTCGGCCAGCCGCGACAGTGTCGAGGCGCTGATCGGCAGTCCGGTGCGCGCCGACGACGCCGCCACCCGCAGGATCAGACCGGGGTCCTTGCTCGGAAGTGCATTGCGCGCCAACACGATCTCGCCGTTGTGCTCGACGACCCCCTCATCGAGGGGCCGCCGGATCGGCGAGCGTCGCAACTTGGCCAGACCGCGTCGGGGCAGCGCGTTACCGGCGGTGCGCAGCCCCACGTCGGTGGAGTAGCTGATGGTGCGCGCGGCGTCGCTGATGACGCGCGCGAGATCGAACCGGTCGCCGATCCGCAACGCGGCGCCGATCTCGTCGGCGTCCTGGGCGCGGACCTGCTCGCGGGGCCGCCCGGCGATCCGATGCAATTCGGTACGGATGTCCAGGAGTCGCTGATAGGCCACCTGGGGGCCGGCCCCGGGCGAGTCGGGCCGCAGGTTGGCCATGCCGTCGGTGAGCTGGGCGATCGACAGGGCGCCCAACAATTGCACGTCACGCAGGCCGCCGCGGCCGTTCTTGAGATCGGGTTCGGCGCGGTGCGCGATGTCGCCACTGCGGCGCCAACGATCCCGCGCGTGCTCGACGACCGCACCGAACCTGGTGCGGATCTCCGATCGCCACTGTTGCCGCACCCCACCGATCAGCAGCGCCGAGAGGTCCTCGTCGCCGGCGATGTGCCGGGCCTCGAGGAGGCCGAGCGCCGCGGTCACGTCGTCGGAGGCGACCTGCAGGGCCTGCGGAACCGTCCGGACACTGTGATCGAGTGGGATGTTGGCGTCCCACAGTGGATACCAGAGTCCGTCGGCGACCTCGGACACCCGCTCCGGTGATTGGTCCTCGTAGAGCAGGATGAGGTCGAGGTCGGAGAACGGCAGGAGTTCACCCCGGCCGAGTCCGCCGACGGCGACGATCGACATGCCGCTGCCCGGCCGGATGCCGAGTTCGGCACCCTTGCTGGTCAGCCAGAACTCGTGCAGATCGACGAGCACCTGCCGGAGTCCGGCAGCGTCGAGTCGGTTGGGTCCGGTGGCCTCGGTGAGTTGCCGCCGGGTGGCCGCGAGATCTGTTGCCGCGACCGGTGTCTGGGAAGGACGCGGCCCCGCACCCGACTCGTCGTCGGACGCGGGGCCGTGACCTGTGCTCACGAAGGGCATCGACCCTCGTTATAGGGCGTCGGAGCCACGCTCACCGGTGCGGACGCGGACGACCGACTCAACCGGCGACACCCATACCTTGCCGTCACCGATCTTGCCGGTGCGGGCGGCCTCGACGATGACGTCGACGACCTTGTCCACGGCGGCGTCGTCGACGACGACCTCCACACGCACCTTGGGAACGAAATCGACGGAATACTCGGCGCCGCGGTAGACCTCGGTGTGGCCCTTCTGGCGTCCGTAACCCTGGACCTCACTGACGGTCATGCCCAGGATGCCGGCCTGCTCGAGACCCGCTTTGACGTCTTCGAGCGTGAACGGCTTCACGATCGCGGTGATCAGCTTCATGAATTATCCCTCTCCAAAGGATTCAGCTGTGATTCAGCGTAGTGGTCAACGGTGCCGGATTCACGCCAACTCATACGCTGTCTCCGCGTGTTCTGCCTCGTCGATACCACTCTTCTCCTCGTCGGAGGCGACACGCCAGCCGAGCGGCTTGAGAATCAGGGCGATGATGGTGGTCAGAACGCCGGTGAAGGCGAGGGCGAACAGAGCGATGACAACCTGCACCACGAGCTGCTTGTAGTCGCCGCCCCAGAACAGGCCGGTGTCCTTCGCGAGGAAGCCGATGCCGATGGTGCCCCAGAGGCCGGCGACGAGGTGCACGCCGACGACGTCGAGCGAGTCGTCATAGCCGAACTTGTTCTTCAGGCCGATGGCGAGTGCCGCCAGCACACCGGCGATGACGCCCAGGATCAATGAGCCGACCGGGGTCAGCGCACCGCAGGCGGGAGTGATGGCGACCAGACCGGCGACGATACCGGACGCGGCACCGACGCTGGTGGCGTGCTTGTCGCGAACCACTTCCACCGCGAGCCAGCCGATCATCGCCGCCGCGGTGGCCGCGGTCGTGTTGACCCACACCAGGCCGGCGGTCATATCCGCAGCGAGTTCGGAACCGGCGTTGAAGCCGAACCAGCCGAACCACAGGAGTGCAGCGCCGAGCATGACGAACGGGATGTTGTGCGGACGGTAGGCGGTCTTGCCGAAGCCCACGCGAGTACCGACGATCAGCGCCAGCACGAGGCCGGCCATACCGGCGTTGATGTGGACCACGGTGCCACCGGCGAAGTCGATGGGTGCCACGTTTGCAGCACCATCGGTGGACCCGAACATCCAGGAGGCGAAGCCCTTCTCGGCGCCGGACATGATGCCACCACCCCACACCATGTGGGACAGCGGGAAGTACACGATCGTCGACCACAGCACCGAGAACACCAGCCAGGTGGAGAACTTCACGCGCTCTGCCACCGCACCGGAAATCAGCGCGACGGTGATCACCGCGAAGGTCAACTGGAACGCCAGGAAGACAATCGCCGGAAGCTTGGTGTCGACACCGGTCCAGAGCACGTACGTCGGCGAGTCATCGGTGCCGGCGGTGTTCATGAGCTGGTCGGAACCGAACAGCGCAAACGGATTCGAGAAAATACCCCCGATGTCGCTGTCGCCGGTCACGGTGTTGCCGAAGGACATCGAAAAACCCCACAGGACGTAGACGACGCTCACCGTCGCCAGCGCCCCGAAGGACATCATCATCATGTTCAGAACGGCTTTGCCGCGCGACAGACCTCCATAGAAGAAGGCCAGTGCCGGGGTCATCAGAAGCACCATCGACGCGCTGGCCAGCATCCATGCTGTGTTACCGGCGTCGGGCTCTCCGAAGACGTCTGGTGGCAATGCAGAAACCACTGTGAGAAACCTCCCTAGAGTGCGCCGACCGCTCGGCGCCTCCAAAGAGACTGTCGGCACTCGGTTTCAGCCGTGGTGCTCTGACGTTTCGGATATGTGAACCGGTGGCCGGTTTACATTTCGTGCAGGTAACACCCCTGGTCGCATATGCACGGCGCCGCATGAAATCCCACAGTCAATTCCACCGATTCCCACATCAGTGTTTGCGTGTCGTCACAGCAACGCGTCGACGAACGCCTCCGGCTCGAAGGGGGCGAGATCGTCGGCGCCCTCACCGAGTCCGACCAGTTTGACCGGAACGCCCAGTTCTTCCTGCACGTGAAAGACGATGCCGCCCTTGGCCGTACCGTCGAGCTTGGTCAACACGACGCCGGTGATGTCGACGACCTCGGCGAACACCCGTGCCTGGGTGAGCCCGTTCTGGCCGACGGTGGCGTCGAGAACGAGGAGAACCTCGTCGACCGGCGCCTTCTTCTCGACGACCCGCTTGACCTTGCCCAACTCGTCCATCAAGCCGGTCTTGGTATGCAGGCGGCCCGCGGTGTCGATCATCACCACGTCCACACCCGTGTCGATGCCCTTGGCCACCGCGTCAAACGCCACCGAGGCCGGATCCGCCTGCTCCTTGCCACGGACGATGTCGGCGCCGACCCGCTCCCCCCAGGTCTGCAGCTGATCGGCGGCCGCGGCACGAAACGTGTCCGCCGCACCGAGCAGCACGCGCCGGCCGTCGGCAACCAGAACCCGCGCCAGCTTGCCGGTGGTGGTGGTCTTTCCGGTGCCGTTGACGCCGACCACCAGCACCACGGCGGGACTACCGGCATGCGGCAGTGCGCGGACCGAACGATCCATCTCGGGATGAAGCTGCTCGACGAGGACACGTCGCAGCAGTGCCCGTGCATCATCGGAGGTGCGGACCGGATTCGTTGCCAACTCGGTCCGCAGCCGTTCGACGACGGCGGTGGTCGACGCGGTACCGAGGTCGGCCATCACCAGCGTGTCCTCGATCTCCTCCCAGGAGTCCTCATCGAGATCGCCTGCGCCGAGCAGTCCGAGCATGCTCTTGCCGATGGCGCCCTGCGACCGCGACAGTCGCCCGCGGAGGCGGCCCAGGCGTCCGGCGGTCGGCGCGATCTCCTCTCGCGGGGGCACCACTTCGGCCGTGGAGGCATCCGTGGGAGCGGTGATCTCGGGTGCCGGAGCGCTGTCAGTGACCCCGGGAGCGCTGCCAGTGACCTCCGGAGCGCTATCAGTGACCCCGGGAGCGCTGTCAGTGACCCCGGGAGCGCTGTCAGTGACCTCCGGAGCGCTATCAGTGACCCCGGGAGCGCTATCAGTGACCCCGGGAGCGCTATCAGTGACCTCCGGAGCGCTATCAGTCGCCTCTGGGGCGCTGTCAGTGACCTCCGGGGCGCTGTCAGTGACCTCCGGGGCGCTGTCAGTGACCTCCGGGGCGCTGTCAGTGGCCTCTGGGGCGCTGTCAATGGTGTCGGTGTCGGTGTCGGGCAGCGTGATGTCGGTGATCTTGCGCTGCTCGGAATCGCGTGGGACCGAGGCGTCGTCGCCGACGCCGGGCTGACCGTCGGTCTCGGTGCGTTCCACCGGTGGGCGCACCGGCTCGGGCGGCGGCGCCACGGTCGTCGTCCCACCCTGACTGAAACTGAATCCGGACCCGGCCTGGTAGCCGCCGGATCTGTCCACCTGGGGCTTGCTTCCGTCGATGACCTGCGTATCGGACTTGTCGCTCAACGAGATCCGTCGCCGCCGCGCGAGGACGATTCCCGCGACGATCAGCGCGAGGATCACGACGACGGCGATGACGACGATGCCGATGATGAGTTGGGTGTCCACTGAGGGTCCTGTCCTGTTCTCTACACGCTCGTTGGGTCCTGCTGATCCGACCCGGTCGCCGGGTCGGACGCGGCGGCGACGGGGATCTCCACCCCGCGCAGCCGCTGTGAGATCACCGTGGTGATCCCGTCACCACGCATGCTCACGCCGTACAGCGCGTCGGCGACCTGCATGGTCGGTTTCTGATGGGTGATGACGATCAGCTGCGACCGCTCCCGCAACTGTTCGAACAGACTGATGAGTCGTCGCAGATTGGTGTCGTCGAGCGCGGCCTCGACCTCGTCCATGACGTAGAACGGCGACGGGCGGGCACGGAAGATCGCCACCAGCATCGCGACGGCGGTCAACGACTTCTCACCACCGGACAGCAGCGAGAGCCGCTTGACCTTCTTGCCGGGCGGTCGCGCCTCCACCTCGACACCGGTGGTCAGCATGTCGCCGGGTTCGGTCAGCACCAGACGGCCCTCGCCACCGGGGAACAGCGTCGAGAAGACCTGCGCGAACTCGCGTTCGACGTCGGCGTAGGCGTCGGTGAAGACCTGCAGGATGCGGGCGTCGACCTCCTCGACCACCGACAGCAGGTCCTTGCGGGCCGCCTTGACGTCCTCGAGTTGGGCGGAGAGGAAGTTGTAGCGCTCCTCCAGCGCCGCAAACTCTTCCAGCGCAAGCGGATTCACCTTGCCGAGGGTGTTCAGGTCCTTCTGCGCCTTCTTCGCACGCGACTCCTGGGTGGCACGGTCATACGGCATCGGGGCCGGGGCCACCACCTGATCGCCACGCGCCTTGGCGGCCTCGTACTCACTCATCTCCAACGCTGAGGGGGGCATCGGCACGTCGGGACCGTACTCGGCGACGAGATCGTCGGGTGTCATCGCGAACGACTCCATCACCTGCTCTTCGAGCTGTTCGATGCGCAGCGACGCCTGGGCGCGGGCGACCTCATCACGATGCACCGCGTCCTTGAGTGTGCTCAAACGCTGCGACAGCAGGTTCGCACGGCTCTTGAGTTCGTCGAGCGCCACCGTCCGGGCGGCCCGGACCTGCTCGAGTTCGTCGCGACCGGCCTGGGCGTCGGCGACGGCACCCACGAGTCGGGTGGAGACCTCGGCGGCCGCGGCGGCCACGGCGGCAGCGACGGTGGCCGCCTGACGCCGCGCCTCGTTCTGCCGCCGGGCCCGTTCGCGGGCGTCGCGTTCCCGCGCGGCCGCGCGACGCAGCGATTCCGCGCGCCCCCGCACCGAGGCCAACCGTTCCTCGGCGGTACGCAGTCCCAGACGCGCCTCCATCTCGGCGGCGCGGGCCACCGCGACCGCCTCGGCGGCCGCCGAACGGTCAGGCGACTCGATGTCGGTGGGTTCGTCGGAACCCTCGTCACGGGCCAGGGCCAGACGTTGTTCGAGTTCGTGCAGGGAGGTCAGGATTTCGGCACGACCGGTCTCGACGAAGGTGCGTTGCCGGCTGAGGCGATCGGCGTCGGCCTCCGCGGCGCGGATCTCCTGCCCCAATCGCGCCAGGTGCTCATACGCGCCGCCGACAGCGCTGTCGGACTCGTGCAACGCGGCCAGGGCTTCCTCGGCCGCCTCCCGGCGTTGCTGCTGTTCGGTGAGCGCACCCTGAAGGGCGGCACCGATCTCCTCGACGCGGCGTCGGGCGGTCGCCAACTCGGTGGTGGCGGCGTCGATCGCCGAGGTCACCTCGAGGGTCGACGGCCGATGCGAGGAGCCACCTTCCAGCGACGCGCGGGTGACTCGGTCACCCTCGCGGCTGACCGCGCGCACGCCGAGCGCCGTCGCCACCTCGACGCCCTGGGCGGTCGTATCCACCACGACGGTGTCGGCGAGCAGGTGATCGACCGCGCCACGGATCGCGTCGTCGCAGGTCACGACGGAGGCGGCCCACACCACCCCGGCGGGGAGGGCGTCGGTGCGGGGCGCCGCGGCTTCGGCGAGACCGCCGACGATCAGCGACGCCCGTCCCCCGTCACCGCCCTTGAGCGCGTCGAGGGCTCGCAGCGCCGCCAGCGAATCGACCGTCGCGATGGCATCGGCAGCCGCGCCGAGCGCGGCGGCGATGGCCGTTTCCCATCCGGAGGTCACCGTGATCAGCCCCGACATCGGTCCCAGCAGGCCGTCGGTGACGTGCTCGAGCAGCCAGGCACCGCCGTCGCCGCGTTCCAGGCCCACCGAGAGGGCCTCGATCCTCGCGGTCAGCGACGCGATGCGCTGTTCGGTCGCCCGCTCCTCGGTCTGCAGGGTGGCGACCCGTTCATTGGACAGGTTGAGCGCGGAGACACACCGCTCGTGATGCTCATCGAGACCCTGTTCGGAGGCCTCGAGTTCGCCCAGCGACTCGGCGACCGCGTCCTGCTGGGTCTGGGCCTGCTGGGCGCGTTCGGTGGCCGCCGCGATCGAGGTGGTGATGCGGTCGATCTCGGCGTCGACCGATTCGGCCTTCGTACGCAGACTCCCGACCTGACCCTCCAGGCGGGCCAGGCCCTCGCGGCGATCGGCGACGGCGCGGACTGCGGCCAGGTGGGCGGCCTCGGCGGCACCCGCGGCACGTTCGGCATCGGCCAGGTCGTCGGCCGCCCCCTCGAGGACTTCCGCGGCACTCTCGACGGCGTAAGTCATCTCGGCCTCGGTCTCGGCGGCCTCGGCGGCCTGACGTTCGAGGTCGTCGGGGTCGGGTCCGCTCGACTCGGCCGCCGGCTCGTCGAGGTAGCGGCTGCGTTCGGCGGCCACCCGACCGGTCGCGCCCACCCGCTCGGCCAGCGCCGACAACGTAAACCACGCCTGACCGGCGGCTTCGGCCGCCGGCACGATCTGGGCGAGGTGCTCCTCGTGATCGGCGACGTCGGCGCTGACGGTGTCGAGTTCGGCCGACACCTCGTCCTGTTCGCCTCGGATCTGGTCCTCGACGGCGGTGTGTTCGGCCATCTCCGTGCGCCGGCTGACGAGGTCGTCGGCGGCCAGGCGCAGTCGCGCATCACGCAGGTCGGCCTGGATGGTCTGGGCGCGGCGGGCGACCTCGGCCTGCCGGCCGAGCGGCTTGAGTTGTCGCCGCAGTTCGGCCGTCAGGTCGGAGAGCCGGTCCAGGTTGGCCTGCATCCCCTGCAGTTTGCGGACGGCCTTCTCTTTGCGTTTGCGGTGTTTGAGGACCCCGGCGGCCTCCTCGATGAAGGCGCGACGGTCCTCGGGCCGGGATTCGAGGATCGTCGCGAGACGCCCCTGTCCGACGATGACGTGCATCTCCCGGCCGATACCCGAATCCGACAGCAGTTCCTGCACATCCATCAGGCGACACGTACTGCCGTTGATCTCGTATTCGCCGGCGCCGTCGCGGAACATCCGTCGGGTGATGGACACCTCGGAGTATTCGATCGGCAGGGCGCCGTCGGAGTTGTCGATGGTCAGCGTCACCTCGGCGCGCCCGAGCGGTGGGCGGCCCGAGGTGCCGGCAAAGATGACATCCTCCATCTTCCCGCCGCGCAGCGCCTTGGCCCCCTGCTCCCCCATCACCCAGGTCAGGGCGTCGACGACGTTGGACTTGCCCGAGCCGTTGGGGCCGACGACACAGGTGATCCCGGGCTCGAAACGCAGGGTCGTCGCCGACGCGAAGGACTTGAAGCCCTTGAGGGTGAGCGACTTGAGGTGCACGACGGTACAGCCTACCCATCTGGAAGTCGGCGGGCGGCCGAGCCGTGGGTGCTCTCCTACTTCTCGACGAAACCCGTCAGATCGTCACGCGGCGGATCCAGCCGATCGACCACCAGATCCACCTGACCGGGGGTCCGGTCCGAGCGCAACGAGTCCACCAGCGCGGACACCGATGAGCGTGGCCCTTCGGCGACCACCAGGACCCGGCCGTCGGGCTGGTTCGCGGCGTAGCCGACGAGACCCAGTTCCAGTGCGCGGGCGCGGGTCCACCACCGGAATCCGACGCCCTGCACGTGGCCGTGGACGAAGGCGGTCAGCCGGACGGTGGTTGCGGCATCGGGTTCGGATGCGTCGGTCATGACACGCTCACTCGGTGTCGATGCGCAGGTCGACGTCGGTGCCCGCCCGCAGGGTACGTCCGACCGTGCACACGGCGTCGATGGCGCGCTCGACGACGACGAGAAGTCGTTGTGCCGCTTCGGGTTCCAGCTCCGAGAGGTCCACCTCGAGAACCTCGGAGAGCTTCGGGTACACCTCGTTCTCGCGGTCGGCGGCACCGCTGACCCGGATGGTGGCGTCGTAGTCGTCGCCGAGACGCCGCGACAGCGGACGATCCGAGGACATTCCGGTGCATGCGGCGAGCGCGATCTTCAGCAACTCGCCGGGGGTGAAGACGCCCTCGACGTCCTCGGATCCGACGAGCACCTCCGCGCCGCGTGAACTGTGGCCGGTGTAGCGACGGGTGCCGGTGCGTTGCACCCACAGTTCGGTGCCCGCGTGTCCCCCGCCGGTGGCATCGGCGGTGCTCGACTCGCCGGCCTGCGCGTTCTCCTGCTCAACGGTCATCGTGGTGACGGCTCCTTCGTGGCTTCTGTCGTTCGTGCTTGGTCAACATCGTGGACTGTCCGAGGCTTCCCGGTGGCGTCTCGAAACGTCCTAGGATTCGCGTGGCCGTCGCTGGCACTGCGGGCAGGAGAACGAACTGCGGTTCATGAAGTGTTCGCGGCGCATCGTTCGGCCGCATCGCCGGCACGGCTGCCCTTCCCGGCCGTAGGCGTTCAGCGATCGCTCGAAGTAACCGGATTGGCCGTTGACGTTGACATAGAGAGCGTCGAACGAGGTCCCACCCACGTCGAGCGCCTCCGACATCACCGCCGTCGCCGCATCGAGGAGCTCTCGTAGCCGTTTCGGGGCGAGGGTGTCGGTCAGTCGGGTGCCGTGCAGGCGGGCGCGCCACAGCGCTTCGTCGGCGTAGATGTTGCCCACCCCGGAAATCAACGACTGATCGAGCAGGGCCCGTTTGATCTCGGTGTGTTTTACGCGCATCGCGGCGACTACGGCCCCGCGGTCGAAGGCGGTCTCGAAGGGGTCGGGTGCGATGTGGGCGATCGAGGCGGGCACCTGCCCCACGCCGCCGAACGGATCGGGGACGTGATCATCGACATGCCACCCGCCGAAGGTGCGCTGATCGACGAATCGCAGTTCGTTGCCGTCGCCGAGCCGCGCCCGAATCCGCAGATGGGTGTGGTCGGGCGCCCCCTCGCGGGCGATGAGCATCTGTCCGCTCATGCCCAGGTGCACCACCAGCGCGGCGTCATCGTCGGCGTCGGCGACGTCGAGCCAGAGGTACTTACCGCGACGCCGTGCCGCGGTGACGGTCTTGCCACGCAGACGCGCGCGCAGGTCGGGCGCGCCGCCGACATGCCGCCGCACGGCCCGTTCGTGCATCACCTCGACATCGGTGATCTTCTGTCCCACAACATGATCGGCAAGACCGAGGCGGACTGTCTCAACCTCGGGGAGTTCAGGCATCTGTCGGGTCGGAGCTCACGAGGCGCCGGCCCGGTCCGACAAAGCCTGCCAGGCGAGTGCCGCAGCCTTCTGCTCGGCCTCTTTCTTGGTGCGGCCGGTACCCTCGCCGACGTCCTCGCCGGCGACCACCGCCACGGCGGTGAACTCCTTGTTGTGATCGGGTCCGGTCGAGGTGATCTGATACTGCGGAGGTCCGTAGCCACGTTCGGCGGTCAGTTCCTGCAGCGACGTCTTCCAGTCCAATCCGGCACCGAGATCGCCTGCGCGGTCGATGATCTCGTCGAACAACCCCATGACGACGTTCTGCGAGGTGGCCAGGCCGTGCTCGAGATACACGGCGCCGAAGAGGGATTCGAGGCCGTCGGCGAGGATCGAGTCCTTGTCGCGGCCACCGGTCAATTCCTCACCTCGACCCAGGAACAGGAAATGTCCGAGCCCGTCGGGTCCGAGCCCCCGCGCGACGTCGGCGAGCGCATGCATGTTGACGACACTGGCACGGATCTTGGCCAGCTCGCCCTCGGGGCGTTCGGGGAATCGTTTGTAGAGACATTCGGTGATCACCACGCCGAGCACCGAATCCCCGAGGAACTCCAGGCGCTCGTTGGTGGGTAGGCCGCCGTGTTCGTAGGCGTAGGAGCGGTGGGTCAGCGCCAACGTCAGCATCTCATCGGAGATCTCGACGCCGAGCGCACTCAGCAGCGGATCGAACGAGGGCGGTTGATTACCCCGTCGCTTACCGTCGGTCACTTCTCGCCCCGCACCTCGGCATCGGCGTCACCCTTGCCCTCTTCGTCGGATGGTTCACCCAGGGAGCCGAACTTGTCGGCCAGTCCCGCCCACCGCGGATCGATCACCTCGTGCCCGTGGTCGGGTTCGGCCACGGCGAGCCGGATACCGCAGACGCTGCACAGTCCCGGGCAGTCGTCGCTGCACAGCGGCGACATCGGCAATTCCAGGGCGACCGCGTCGATGATCGACTGTTCGAGATCGATCCGGTCGTCGACGATCCGATGCACCTCGTCGGCGTCGGTGGTCTGTTCGGTCTCGCTGTCGGGATAGGCGAACAGTTCGGTGAGGAACACCGTCACGGTGCCGTCGAGCGGTTCCAGACAGCGTGAGCACTGCCCCTCGGTCTCGCCGGCGACGGTGCCGGTCACGAGGACACCCTCACTCACAGATTCCAGGCGCAGATCGAGGTCGACGTCGGAGCCCGCCGGGATGGCGACCATCTCCACACCGATGCGCTCGGGGATCGAGACGGTGCGATGCACCTCGGTCATGGTGCCGGGGCGGCGTCCCAGGGACCGGATGTCGAGGACGAACGGATCCCGAACTACTCCGTGTGAATCGGCGCCGGGCGTGGATGCATCCGGCGTCACTGCATTGTCGACCACACGAAAACCATACGCTCGGGTCAGAAATTCCTCGAATGGCCACCGATCCGTGTCGCCCGGACCACCGGCCGGGTCAGACGGCGACGGTCAGACGGCGAGAGGTGACACCTCGTCGTCGGCGTCGGCGCGACCCCGGCCCCGCGCAACGTCCTGATCGACGCTGCGGGGGTATTCGACGTAGTCGTGCATGCCCGCACCCGTGCGCAATTGATGACGGCCACGGTTGACCGAACGCAGGGTGTTGGTGAGGACCTCCTCGAACTGCGCGAGCTTCTCGTCGACGTAGACATCGCAGTCGCCACGCAGGCGGTCGACCTCGGCGTGTGCGGCGTCGATGATCCGTTCGGCCTCCGACTTGGCCGCGGCCACGACCTCGGCCTCGGAGACCAGACGCTGCTGCTCGGCGATGCCGTCGGCGACCGACTTGTCGTAGATGTTGTTCGCGGAGTCGATGGTGCGCTGCGCTTCGGCGCGGGCCCGTCCGGTGACGGCCTCGAACTCGCGGGATGCACTGGCCGACATCCGACGAGCCTCTTCGGTGGCCTCGTCGACCAGGGACTTGCCGTGGTTGCTCGCCTCGTCGACCATGCGATCGGCCTGGGCCTTGGCCTCCGACAGGACGCGATCGGCCTCGGCGCGGGCGTGGGCGAGCACGGCCTCGGATTCCGAGTCGGCCCCGGTGATGACGGTGTCGGCGTGCGAGCGGGCCTCGTTCAGCATCGAGTCCCGGTTGTCGAGCACGTCTTGCGCGTCGTCGAGCTCGCCGGGGATCGAATCCTTGATGTCGTCGAGAAGTTCGAGGACATCACCCCGCGGCACCACGCAGCCCGCCGTCATCGGCACGCTCCGTGCCTCCTCGACAATTGCCATGAGTTCGTCGAGTGCTTCGAATACCCGGTACACAGCCACCCCAATCCGGCATCTGCCATTGGTCTCTTGGTGAAACGTCTGTGGCCATTGTGCCGAATGAGATGTTTGTGACTCAGGAGGTGAATGAGGTCGGCGTGTCGGAATGGCACATCGAGTCGCCGTGGGGGCGTGCGCGCAATACCGCAGCCGAACCAGGTCACCGCACCCAACATCTAGCCGAGACCCCATCCGTCGAAACGGAGCCCGCGTCCGCCGGGCCGAGCTTGTCGAGGTCGAGACCTCGCAAGTCGACGTAGCGAACTCAACCACCCCAACCCCAATGGGTGAAGCCGACATCACCGACCTCGCACCGGCCTGCGGGCCGCACAACCGGATGGTCGGCCCCAACCCCAGCCACTACACCACCGGCATCCACGACGACGGGCCCCTCGCCGGACGATGCTGGTGACGGACGGTGCTGGTGGCAGCACAACACCGCACCCGGCATGCCCGACAACCCGAAAACCGTCAACGACCCCCCCGACATCACCGCCCCTACAAGCAGAAACTCGACCAGATCCGCGACCACATCCACCGCGACCACAACGACAGCGATGGCACGGATACCGGCACCGATAGTGGTTCCGGCGCAACCGAACCCGCAGGCACCGATTTGGTCGACACCGACGTGATCGACGCCGACGTGATCGATGCCGAAACTGCTGACACTGAAGCCGAAGCCGAAGCCGACGCAGAGGATGAGACCGAATCGGTCGATACCGCACGACAGCGACGTCGTCAGACAGCAGCCCGACCCGGCCATTGACGAATGCGATTCAGGCGCAGCCCAATCCGATCCGGTTGAGCCCCGACCACCCGAGCAGTGGGACGGGCCCGACGCCATAGGCGACGAGCACTCCGACGTACCTGGTGTCACCGACACCGGGGCGACGACCGTGGCATCGTCGAGACGGGCGGTGTCCCGATCTTCGAGGATTCAGAGAATCCCGACAGTGCTGCCGCGCTGCATCGTGCCCTGAGTGCCCGTATCCAGGTCGGCGGCACGATTCCCGAGGGACAGGCACGTCAGCACCTCATCCGTATGGGTCGCGTAGAACCCGAGGTCGAGCGACACGAGATGGACGCCGCCGGCACGTATCCCGGCAACCGAGGTGCACGTGTCCTCGCCGCCATACTCCACGACGGTCTCGACACCTCCTGAGCCCACCCCGCGCCCACGGCCCAGGGTGAGACACCTCCCGCGACATGGCACGCCCCACTTACGGACTCAGCGTTCAGCGTCGGCCGCCATCAGGGGATGCGAATACCGCCGAACGTCAACGTGCGCCGGAGAACGAAGCCGAGTTCCTCGTATAGGCCTATCGCGGGCCTTGGGAGTGTTCGCGGTCTGCGGGACGTGGTAGGAGATCGACGGTTTGGGTCCGAGATACGTGTCGATCTTGCCGGACGCCAGAGCGAGATTGGTGGCATTCGACTCCGGGAAGTGGACGACGGTCAACGTCTTTCCCTCTGCGGCATTGCGCACCTCGACCCGAGCACCGGCGCCGGTGATGCCCGCCAGGTCCGCGGCGTCGATGCCGATTCTCGATGACCCGCTCATGACGTCCACCTCGGTCGCCGGGTGAGGGTCGCGGCAGCCATTCGCACTCTCTGTAGCGGTGTCGGTGGCAGGGTCCGACCCGCACCACGCGCGAAGTATCGCTCGACATAGAACTGTGCGACCGTGCTGATCCCGACGATCGCGATGATCAGCGGAGTCGCCAGATCGGCCTCGGAGAAGTGAAAGAACTCGGGCCCGAACGGAATTCCCAGACTCAGCGACTCATACAGCGCGCCGAAGTTGTACAAGTTCAGCAGCAGCACAATCAGCGGAATGGATCCGAACACCCACACATAGATCGAACTGACCGCTGCCAGAACAGGACTCCGCGACAGCCGGATCAGGGCCAGGACGATACCCCCGAGCAACCCGAGAACCGCACTGCACGCCGCCACCTCGAGAGGGTTGCCGGCCGGCACGCCAGGGCTTGACGCTCATCACCGTGATCAGAACGCTACTGCGCGAAGATGTTTCGATGTCAGGCTTGCACCCGCGAGAGTTTTTCTCTGTGCAGAGGTGAGGATCTCGTGCCGAACGAGCGGCCGATCAGACCCGACGCTCGCCGGCGATCTCGGCGAGCAGACGCTGATGGATATGGGCCGACAGGAACGGTGAGACGTCACCACCGAGCTTGGCGACCTCTTTCACCAACGAGCTCGACACATGTGCGAAGCGCGGATCGGTCAGCAGGAAGATCGTCTCGACGTCGGCCAGGTCGCGGTTCATCTGGGCCATCGGCAGTTCGTAATCGAAGTCGACCGCCGACCGCAGACCCTTCACGATCGAATGGATCGAGTTCTTCCGCAGATAGTCCACCAGCAAGCCGGTCCACCGGTCCACCCGCACGTTGGGCAGGTCGGCACAATCCTCGGCGATGAGTTCGAGGCGCTCGTCGACGGTGAACAGCCCCCGTTTGTTCGGATTCACCACGACGGTGACGACGAGTTCGTCGAAACACCTCGCGGCGCGTTCCACCACATAACGATGCCCACGTGTGAAGGGATCGAAGGAGCCTGGGATCACCGCACTGGTCATGACCGTTGAACCTACCCGTCCCCGGTGCCCGGTCGTCGCACGCCCACGTCGACCGCGGTGTCACCGTAGTTCTTCGTCACGATCACCTCGAGGTGATCCGGCCACGTCACCGAAGTCCGCCGTGCCCGCTCGAGAACGATCAACGCATCGGACGACACCCACCTGTCACCGAGTCTCGCGAGGTCCTCGGCGATCTCGGCCGGATCGATCGCATACGGCGGGTCGCTGAAGACCAGGTCGAACGGCGCGGACGGCGCACCGGCCAGGAACGTCGACACCGACGAGGTGACCACCTGTACATCGGCGCCGAGTCCCAGCGCGGTCACATTCGCGGTGATCACGCCCGTCGCGCGGCGTCGGGCATCGACACACGTCGCCGACGCCGCCCCTCGAGAAAGCGCTTCGACGGCCAAGGCGCCCGATCCCGCATAGAGATCGAGGACGTGGGCACCGTCGAGGTCGATGCGGGCGGCGAGCATGCTGAACAGCGCTTCCCGGACCCGATCAGAGGTCGGTCGCGTGCCGTCGTCGGGAACCTTGAGCCGACGTCCACCGAACCGGCCGGCAATGATGCGGGTCACCCCGCCATTGTGCCCCAGTGCCGCGCCGACGAAGGGGAGCCAGCCACCCGTGCTACCCCACTCTGCCACCATCGAGACCCTCCGACGTGACCGGCCTCACATCTGCACGCTGAACTGGGAATTGGTGGGTCATTTCGTGACCGATTTCCGTCGGTGGGTGAATCCGACGACACACATTGTTAACGTCGAATCGTCATGAGCCCGTCCCACATAAGAACGGCCCCATCCAACACACTCACTCTCGACTACCGCATTCCGACGGTGACCGACGGAACCCGGCTCTGGGAAATCGCCCGCGATTCCCGCGTCCTCGACGTCAACTCGAGTTACGCCTACGTACTGTGGTGCTCCGATTTCGCCGAGACGTCCATCGTTGCCGAAGTCGACGGCCGCGCAGTCGGATTCGTCACCGGCTACCGCCGACCGTCGGACCCGTCGACCCTGATGGTGTGGCAGGTCGCCGTCGACGACGACCATCGCGGCCACGGCATCGCCGCCGCGATGCTACATCGCCTCTTCGATCGCACCGCAGAGCGTGGCGTTGTCGCGATGCACACCACCATCAGCCCGGATAACGTTGCCTCCCAACGGCTTTTCGCCTCCGTCGCAGCGGCGCGCGGCCTTCGGTTCGACCGGCGCGATCTCTTCGCCGCGACGGACTTCCCCGACGCCCACGAGCCCGAGGATCTCTACCTCCTCGAACCCGAGGTCCCCGAACCCTGAGGCACCGCGGAACGTTGTGTTCCGACACTCTGGTTTCGCGGCGCGCTTCGCCGGTATTCGTCGCCGACCATGCCGTCGCCGACCACGCATCCCGCCCTGTTCCGGCTCGGCGTCGACGCGAGTGCTGGTGGCCGTTCCGCCGCGCCGACCGCTGTTGTGCCGGCGCGCGTGAGCACTCCCACCGGGATATAACACGGCGTCGGAAACAGCACGGCGCCGGCGCCCACGAATTTTCACCTATCGGAGGTTTGTTCATGAATATGCTCGATACAACGATCCTGGATACCACGATCGACGACTCGGTCTTCACCCAGCACGAATCCGAGGTCCGCAGCTATTGCCGCAGCTGGCCGACGGTGTTCGGAAGGGCTCGCGGATCGTGGCTCACCAACACCGACGGTGATCGCTACCTGGATTTCTTCGCCGGTGCCGGGGCACTGAACTACGGTCACAACAATCCCGTCCTCAAGTCCGCACTCGTCGACTACATCAACGACGACGGCATCACCCACGGACTCGACATGGCCACCGCGGCCAAGGGACGATTCCTGGAGACGTTCGCGGACAAGATCCTCACCCCGCGTCATCTCGACTACAAGATCCAGTTCCCCGGCCCGACCGGGACCAACGCCGTCGAGGCCGCCCTCAAGCTGGCCCGCAAGGTGACCGGCCGCGAGTCGATCGTGAGTTTCACCAATGCGTTCCACGGCATGACGCTGGGTTCGCTGTCGGTGACCGGTAACTCGATGAAGCGTGCCGGTGCGGGCATTCCGCTGGTGCACGCCACCCCGATGCCGTTCGACAACTACCTCGGCGGGGCGGTCGAGGACTTCAGTTGGTTCGAACGTGTCCTCGACGACTCCGGTAGTGGCCTCAACCTGCCGGCCGCCGTCATCGTCGAGACCGTGCAAGGCGAGGGCGGCGTCAACGTCGCCCGTGCCGAGTGGCTGCGGGCTCTGGCCGACCTGTGCGCCCGCCGCGACATCCTGCTCATCGTCGACGACGTGCAGATGGGCTGCGGCCGCACCGGCGACTTCTTCTCCTTCGAGGAGGCCGGGATCACCCCGGATATCGTCACGCTGTCGAAGTCGATCAGCGGATACGGCCTGCCGTTGGCGCTCACCCTGATTCGCCGCGACCTCGATGTGTGGTCCCCCGGCGAACACAACGGCACCTTCCGCGGCAACAACCCGGCCTTCGTCACCGCGACGCGGGCCATCGAACACTACTGGTCCGACGACGCCCTGTCCCGCGACGTGCACATCAAGGGCCGCCAGATCGACGAGGTGCTCACCACCCTGTCGACCCGACACGAGGGCGTGTCGACCCGCGGTCGCGGCATGGTCCGTGGACTCGTCTTCGACGAACCCGCCAACGCCGGCAAGGTGTGCGCCACCGCCTTCGGTGCCGGACTGCTCGCCGAAACCTCCGGCCCGTCCGACGAGGTCGTCAAACTGCTTCCGCCCCTGACCATTTCGCCCGAGGACCTCGACCGCGGTCTGGGAATCCTCGCCGATGCCACCGAGGAGGTACTCGCATGATCGTCCGTACCACTGACGAGATCACCGGAACCGACCGAGATGTCGCCGACCCCAAGGGCAATTGGGTGTCCAAGCGCATCGTGCTCGGCGGCGACGGGGTCGGCTTCTCCTTCCACGAGACCACCATCAACGCCGGCAGCGTGAACGAGTTCCACTACGCCAACCACATCGAAGCCGTGTGGCTGGTGGAGGGCACCGGCACGCTCCTCGATCGCGAGACCGGACAGACCTATCCGCTCGCCGCCGGCACGATGTACCTGCTCAACGGGCATGAGCGGCACACCGTCACCGCCGACACACGGATGCGGATGTTGTGTGTGTTCAATCCGCCCGTCGTGGGGACCGAAGTGCACGACGAGAAAGGGGTCTATCCCCTGGTCACGGTGCCCGAACAACCCGAGGGTCGGCACGCGGAGCCGGTCGAGGCCTGAACCGCTCGACCACCCCGGCGCACCCGCGCCGTTACCCTGGACAGGGTGCGTACACGCCTTCAGATCGGCTGGAGTCCGGCCGAACCGACGCCGCTCGATCCGGATATCGACATCCGGATCGAGCGGCTTCGTGCGTTGACCGACGGTGCGCGGATCTGCGCCCTCACCGGGGCCGGCATCTCGACCGATTCCGGGATTCCGGACTATCGCAGTCCCGGAGCGCCGGTCCGCACACCGATGACCGCGCAGATGTTCGGGTCGTCGCCGCAATTCCGGCAGCATTATTGGGCCCGCAACCATCTCGGCTGGCGCCACATGGATGCCGCCCGGCCCAATGCGGCCCACCGGGCGCTGACCGATCTGCAGGCCGCGGGCCGGCTGACGGGGATCATCACCCAGAACGTCGACATGCTGCACACCAAGGCGGGCACCCGGGGGGTCATCGAACTGCACGGTTGTTACGGCCGGGTGCGTTGCCTCGGATGCGGCGCGATCACCTCGCGGCATCGACTCGCCGAACGCCTGGAATCGCTCAATCCCGGTTTCGCCGACCGGATCCTGGGTCGCGGCGCCATCGAGGTGGCCCCCGACGCCGACATGACCGTCGAGCACACCGGGGATTTCGTCGTCGCCGACTGCCCGCGGTGCGGCGGGATCCTCAAACCCGACATCGTGTACTTCGGCGAGAATGCGTCGAAGAGTGCTGTCGCACAGTCATTCTCACTCGTCGATGACAGTGATGTGCTGCTGGTCGCGGGTTCGTCGCTCACCGTGATGAGCGGTTTGCGTTTCGCCCGGTATGCACGACGCACCGGCAAGCTGCTGATCGTGGTCAACCGCGGCGCCACGCGAGCCGACAACATCGCCGATCTCAAGATCGACCACTATTGCGGCGTTGTCCTGCCCGCTCTGGCCGGCGTCACCACGGGGGCAGGCGCGCCCTGAACGGCGCCGAAGGTCACACGGTCACCAGATCGTCGGCGTGCACGACCGGTCGGGACAACTCCGCCGGCAGCTCCGAGGTCGAGCGGCCCACCATGGCCGCGACGTCGTCGGCGTCATACGACGACACGCCGCGCGCACACACCCGGCCCGAGGTGCTGACGAGTTCGACGACGTCCCCGTCGGAGAAACTACCGCGCACCCCGACCACTCCGGCGGCCAGCAACGATCGGCGACGATGGGACACCGCGGCCACCGCACCGTCGTCGAGGACGATCTGGCCGTGCGCATCGGCAGCATGCCGCACCCAGAACCGCCGCGCCGACAGGCGTTCGGCACGCGGAGCGAAGACGGTACCCACCGATGCCGAACTCAACGCCTGGGCGGCATCGGCCGCGGCCGCCAGCAGCACCGGAACGCCACCATCGGCCGCCAGGCGCGCCGCCGCGAGCTTGGACGCCATCCCACCGGTGCCCAGCGCCCCGCCCGAACCGGCGATCACGCCGTCGAGGTCGTCGGGCCCGTTGACCTCGGAGATGAACTGTGCCACACGACCATCCGGGCCGACCTTGCGCGGATCGCCGTCGTAGAGGCCGTCGACATCCGACAACAGGACGAGCGCGTCGGCGCCCGCGAGATGAGCCACCAGCGCGGCGAGGCGATCGTTGTCGCCGAAGCGGATCTCGTTGGTCGCCACCGTGTCGTTCTCGTTGACGATCGCCACCGCCCCCAGCGAACGCAGCCGGTCCAGTGTGCGTTGGGCATTCGCGTGGTGGGCGCGATTGGAGATGTCGGACGCGGTCAGCAGGACCTGTCCGACGGTACGCCCGTACCGGTGAAACGACGTGCCCCAGGCGTGCGCGAGAACCAGCTGGCCGACGCTGGCCGCGGCCTGCTTGGTGGCCAGATCGGTCGGCCGCTTCTTCAGGCCCAGCGGGGCGATACCGGCACCGATGGCACCCGAGGACACCACGATCACGTCCGAACCCGACCGCATCCGCGCTTCGAGAGCGTCGGCGAGTCGATCCAGACGCGCCGTGTCGAGTCCGGTGCCGAGGTCGGTCAGCGCCGACGAGCCGATCTTGACGACGATGCTGCGCGCATGGGTGATCGTGTCACGGACATCGCTCATGCCTGATCGCTCATTGCACTCTCGCCGCTCGTTCGTCGCCGTTCATTCGTCGCCGTTCATTCGTCGCTGTCGTCATCGTCGACGAGTCCGCGCCGCAGGCGTCGGGCCTGCTTGCGTTCGGCGGCGCCGATCCGTTCGGAACGGTCGAGTCGCACGTCGGTACCACGACCGGTGATCGGGACGTCCTCGCCCATCGGGGTGGACGGCTCCCAGTCGAAGGTCATGTCGCCGATCGTCACCGAGGCACCGGGTTCGGCCCCCAGACGGGTCAATTCGTCCTCGACGCCGAGGCGGTTGAGTCGGTCGGCGAGATAACCGACGGCCTCGTCGTTGTCGAACTGGGTCTGCGCGATCCAACGCTCGGGTCGGGTACCCCGCACGATGAAGCCGCCGGGGACGGACGGATCCGGCTCGACACTGAACTGCGCCTCGTCGATAGCCTTGGGCCGGATGACCGTTCGCCGGGCCACGGGCTTCGGATGGGCTTCGCGGTAGTCCGCAACCATCCGCGCCAGGGCATTGGTCAGTTCCCGCAGTCCCTGATGGGTCACCGCGGAGATCCGGAACACCGGCCAACCACGTTGCACCAGTTCGGGTTCCACCAGATCCGCCAGTTCCGCGGCATCCGGGACGTCGATCTTGTTGAGGATCACCACGCGCGGGCGTTCGGCGAGATCACCGAGTCCGTGGTCGGCGTCGAGGGCAGGACGGTAGGCCGCCAACTCGGCCTCGAGGGCATCGATGTCGGAGACCGGATCACGGCCGGGTTCCAGCGTCGCGCAATCGACGACGTGGGCCAGCACCGCGCACCGCTCGAGATGACGCAGGAACTCCAGGCCCAGTCCACGTCCGGTGGACGCCCCGGGGATGAGGCCCGGGACGTCGGCGATGGTGAACACGTCGCCGGCCGACTGCACCACACCGAGATTCGGCGCCAGCGTGGTGAACGGATAGTCCGCGATCTTCGGCTTGGCGGCCGACAGCACCGACACCAGAGACGATTTACCCGCCGACGGGAAGCCGACGAGTCCGACGTCGGCGACCGACTTCAGTTCGAGGACGAGGTCGCGATGCTGTCCTTCTTCACCGAGCAACGCGAAACCCGGTGCCTTGCGGGCCTTCGAGGCCAACGACGCGTTGCCCAGGCCACCCCGGCCACCCTGAGCGGCCTCGAACGTCGTTCCCTCCCCGACCAGATCGGCCAGGATCGTCCCGTTGCCGTTGAGCACCACGGTCCCGTCGGGGACCGCCAGCACCAGATCCTCGCCGGTCGCGCCGTCCCGGTTGTCACCCATGCCGGGCCGTCCGTTGCTCGCCTTGGCATGCGGGCGGAAATGGAAATCCAGGAGCGTGTGCACCTGCGGGTCGACCACGAGGCGCACCGATCCCCCGTTGCCGCCGTTGCCGCCGTCCGGTCCGCCCAGGGGCTTGAACTTCTCCCGATGCACCGACGAACAACCGTGTCCGCCGTTGCCGGCGGCGACGTGAATGGTCACCCGGTCGACGAACCGCGACATGAGGACTTCCTTCCGTTGACGAACTCCCCTACCGGGACGGACGTCTCAAACAAACAGCCATGCCATCGGCACAACCCACAAACGACAACAGAGCGGGCCGGGTGCGTATGCCCCTGCCCGCCCTGTCGAAAAGAGCTCTGGTGGTTCTGGTGAACCGCTCGGTCAGGCCTGAGCGGTTTCCGGAACGATGTTCACGGTCTTGCGGCCGCGCTTGGTGCCGAACTCGACCGCACCCGCCGCGAGGGCGAACAGGGTGTCATCGCCACCGCGTCCGACGTTGACGCCGGGGTGGAACTTGGTGCCGCGCTGGCGGATCAGGATCTCGCCCGCGCTGACCTGCTGACCACCGAAGCGCTTCACGCCGAGGCGCTGGGCGTTGGAATCACGACCGTTGCGCGAGCTGGACGCGCCCTTCTTATGTGCCATTGTCTCGTCCTCCTGGCTTACTTGATACCGGTGACCTTGAGGACCGTCAGCTTCTGACGGTGTCCCTGGCGCTTGTGGTAGCCGGTCTTGTTCTTGAACTTGTGGATACGGATCTTCGGGCCCTTGACGTGCTCGACGACCTCGCCGGTGACGGAGATCTTGGCGAGCTTGTCGGCGTCGGTGGTCAGCGTCGAACCGTCGACGACCAGTGCCACCGGCAGGCTGACGGTGCTGCCCGGCTCGCTGTCGATCTTCTCGACCTTCACAATGTCGCCCTCAGCGACCTTGTACTGCTTACCGCCGGTCTTGACGATCGCGTACGTTGCCATCGAAGCTGTCCTCTTGTTCATCATCTCGGGCCGTGTCATGCGTTCGCGTGCCACGGAGTGTGTGGGTGTGTGCGTCCGGTGCGGGCCGTGCGAGACCCCGCACAGCGGTGGGGATTCGCTCAGATCGCTCCGAAGGGCCTGCCGGGAAGGATCTCCGATCACCGTTCGCGGTGCATCCGGATGGATACCGCGCACAGCTGGAACCCTTCGCCAGAGGCGACCAATCAAGGTTACGGGAGCCGGTCACGTCAGGTCAAACTCGCTCCGACGAGCGTGGACGACCCCGACCTCCGGCCCCGTGTCCCGTGATCGGCGTCAGTCCTCCACCGGCGGACCGGCCGGACGTCCGGCGGCCCGTCGACGGGGGCGTCGGCGTACCGCGACGACCGCCTCGGTGGGCGAGGTGGAGATCGGACCGAACGTCGTCAGCGGCGCTGCGGTGGCCTCGGCGCGGATCACCGTCGGTGCCTCCGTCGTCGTCGGCGATGCCGCACGTCGAGCGGCCCGGCGCCGCGAGCGTCGCTGCCCGGAAGGTGCCTGGTTTCCCGATCCGGCACCGTTCGCACCGTTGGGGTACACCTCGGCTGCCTGAGCCTCCGGGGTGTCGGCGGATGCCCCTCCCACGTTGTCGGCCCCAGCGTCGTCGGAACCAGCGTCGTCGGAACCAGTGCCGTCGGAACCGGCGCCGTCGACCTCGACCGCGTCGTTGTGCGACCGGCCGGTGTCGGCGTTGGTTCCCTCGGCGGCGGCGGTGCGATCGTCATCAGCGCCACCGTCATCAGCACCACCGTCATCAGCGTTCTGCTCAACCGACACCGGCTCGACGTCGTCGTCGTGCGAGTGTGCCGCCATGGCGCGGAACATCGGGTGTTCGGCCGGGTTGTGCGCGGGCTTCGCGGGGGCCTCGGCGGGCTGGTCGTTCTTGCGCTTGCCGCGGCGTGACCGCTTGGACCCGGACGCATCGCCTCGTCCGGTGTCCTCGGTCTTCACCTCGACCGGCGACGAATGCACGATCACACCGCGACCGCCGCACGACGTGCAGGTGGTCGAAAACGCTTCCAGCAGACCGGTTCCCAGCCGCTTGCGGGTCATCTGAACCAGACCCAGCGACGTCACCTCGGATACCTGGTGACGGGTGCGGTCCCGTGCCAGCGACTCGGTCAGTCGTCGCAGCACGAGGTCGCGGTTGGATTCGAGGACCATGTCGATGAAGTCGACGATGATCATGCCGCCGATGTCACGTAGGCGCATCTGCCGCACGATCTCCTCGGCGGCCTCCAGATTGTTGCGGGTGACGGTCTCTTCGAGGTTGCCGCCGGAGCCGGTGAACTTGCCGGTGTTGACGTCGATGACGGTCATCGCCTCGGTGTGCTCGATGATCAGCGTGCCGCCCGACGGCAACCACACCTTACGGTCGAGTGCCTTGGCGAGTTGCTCGTCGATGCGGTGCACGGTGAAGGAATCCGGGGCGTCGGCGTGCGTCCGTTCGAACCGTTCGACCCGATCGAGCAGATCCGGCGCGACGGCCTGCACGTAGCCCTCGACCAGACTCCATGCCTTGTTGCCCTCGATCACGAGCTTGCGGAAGTCCTCGTTGAACAGGTCGCGGACCACCCGCACCAGCAGATCGGGCTCTTCGTACAGTGCCCGGGGGCCGGCCGAGCCGTTGCCCTTCTTCGCGTCGGCCACCGAGGCGTCGATGGACTTCCACTTGGATTCCAGCCGCTCGATGTCGGTGCCGAGGTCCTCGGCGCTGACGCCCTCCGAGGCGGTACGGATGATCACGCCGGCGTCGTCGGGCACCAACTTGGCCAGGACCTGCTTGAGGCGTTTGCGTTCGACGTCGGGCAGTTTGCGGCTGATGCCGGTCGACGATCCGCCCGGCACGTACACCAGGTAGCGACCGGCGAGGGAGATCTGCGTGGTCAGCCGGGCTCCCTTGTGACCCACCGGATCCTTGCTGACCTGCACGACGACGTTGTCGCCGGGCTTCAATGCCTGTTCGATCTTGCGGGAACCGCCGTCGAGTCCGGCGGCATCCCAGTTCACCTCACCGGCGTAGAGCACACCGTTGCGACCACGACCGATGTCGACGAATGCCGCCTCCATCCCGGGCAACACGTTCTGCACGCGGCCGAGGTAGATGTTGCCGACCATCGACGACGACGTCTCCGTGGTGACGAAGTGTTCGACGAGGACGCCGTCCTCGAGCACCGCGACCTGGGTGTAGTCCTCGATCACCGAGTGGTCCGAGTGATCGGATCCGGTGAGCGCGCTGTTGGCGCTGCGCTCACGCACCACCATCACCCGTTCGACCGATTCGCGCCGGGCGAGGAACTCCGATTCGCTCAGGATCGGCGGGCGGCGACGGCCCGCGTCACGTCCGTCGCGGCGACGCTGACGCTTCGCCTCGAGCCGTGTCGATCCGGAGATGCCCTGCACCTCGTCGCGGACCCGCTTGCTGCGCGGCTCCCGCTCGTGCACGACGGTGTTCGGCGGATCGTCCGGCGACGCCTCATCCGGCTCGACGCCGCCCTTGCGACGCCGGCGCCGACGCCGGCGCTTCGAGGTGGGCACCGACGCATCGGCATCATCGTCATCGGATTCCGCGCCCTCGTCGAACTCGGTGTCCTCGGCGGTCCCGGTGGCGTCGGTGTCCGAGTCTTTCTTGGCGTCCGAGTCCTTCTTGGCAGCGGATTTCGTGGCCCCGTCCTTCGCGGCCTCGTCCTTCTTGGCGTCGGACTTCTTGCCCTTCTTCTCGCCCTTCTTGGACTTCTTGCCGCCGCCGGATGCGGCATCGGCGCTGTCCTCGGCCGCGTCGTCGTCGGACGCCGCCGCGACCGAGGTGTCGTCGGAATCCTCCGAATTCGCCGAGTCGTCACCCGAGTCAGACCGTTCGCCCTGGTCGCCACGACCGCGACCGCGACCCCGACGTCCGCGACGACGCCGACGGTTACGACCCGACTCCCCTGAGCCGGCATCGTCGGAGTCCTCGGTCGATGAGTCGGCATCGGTATCGGCCTGATCGGCCGACGATTCGGTCTTCGGTGAGCTGTCGGTCACCGGTGAAGTGTCGGTCTTCGACGAGCTCTCGGTTGGCGCGCTCGCGGTCCGACGACGGCCCGAACCACCCGAGCCGGTGGCCTCAGGAGCACTCGGCTGCAGGAACAGCGGGCCGTCGGCCACCTCGGTCACCACGACCGGCTCATGGCTGGCGGCGTCGGCCGCCGAGAACAGCGTCATCGCGGCGGGCTCGGCAGCACTCTCGGTGTCGGACTGAGCGCTGTCAACGGTGTCGGGAGCGCTGTCAACGTCGGACTGAGCGCTGTCAACGGTGTCGGGGGCGCTGTCAACGGTGTCGGGGGCGCTGTCAATGGGCTCGGGGGCGCTCTCGATGGGCTCGGGAGCGCTGTCAGCGTCGGACTGAGCGCCGTCAACGGTGTCGGGAGCGCTGTCAGCGTCGGACTGAGTGCTGTCAGTCGGCTCCGGCGCGCCGTCGGCGGCCTCGGGATCGCGCACCCGCTGGGCGACGGCCTCGGCCATGTCGCGTTCGATACTCGATTGTGGGCTGCGCGTGTGCGAGCCCAGTTCTGCCAGGTGGGCCAAGACCTGGCGGCTTGTCACGCCGAGTACGCGCGCCAGCGCGTGCACACGGAGTTTGCTGGGAAATTCTTCCACCGGATCCGACGCAGCGTTCGCGTCAGCCGGTGACCCGTTGTCGGTCACTCGTGTCTCCTCGAGCCCCCGGGCGCGTCGTATCGACGCGGCCACGCGAGGGCCTCATCCTGTGTCCCGGCCTTCGGCCGGTGTTGTGTGGTCTGCGCGTCCCGTCGGTGCCGGAATCCGGCTCCGCAAGACGCTCTTGCTGGGTGATGAGCTCCGGTCCACCCTCCACGCCATCGAATGGGCTGTGGCCTGTGAATGGATCACCGCTGGTGAACCACCTCGATGGGGAGGGCGGGTGGGCGGGCACAAGATGTTTCGTGCTGGTCCGACCCGTTTTCCGTTCGTCATCGGCGTCAACGCGGGCAAAGTGTGTCCGCGATAACTTCCCAAGTATCCCACACGACGGGCCGACGCCGGCACACGTGTGCCGCAATGCGCGTCGGCCCGGTGTCGTCGGCTGTCGCCGAACGCCTCAGGAGTCGAGGTCGGGGAACCAGATCGCGATCTCACGTTCCGCGGATTCGATGGAATCCGATCCGTGAACGAGGTTGTTCTGTGTGGTCAGCGCAAAGTCGCCGCGGATTGTTCCCGGAACGGCCTTTTCCACCGGGTCGGTGCCACCGGCGATCTGCCGCCACGCGGCCACGGCGCGGGGCCCCGCGACGACGGCGGCCACCAGCGGTCCCGAGGTGATGAATTCCAGCAACGACGGGAAAAAGGGTTTGCCTTCGTGTTCGGCGTAATGCTTACGCGCCACCTCGTCGCTGACCTGGGTCAACTCGAGGGCGATCAGGGTCAGGCCCTTGCGCTCGATGCGGGCGATGACGTCGCCGACCAGCGATCGGGCGACGCCATCGGGCTTGATCAGTACCAGTGTCCGTTCAGTCACTCCGACACTGTATCCATCGGGACCGTTCTGATCAGGAGCAGTACTCGATCAGGGGCAGTACTCGCCGGAAATCGGATACACCCCGTAGTCGAACAAATTCCCGCTGTCGGGTTGCGGGTCGACGATGATCTGCAGGCAGCCCCGCGGGTCGGCCAGCGCCGCCTTCATCGCCACATCGAGGCGCGCCGCCAACGCGGCGTTGGCCGGGCGGTAGTCGGCGGGCACCGGCAGGGCGAGGATCGCCTCCGGGATGCTCATCGTCGACAGTTGCTTGGTCACCGAGTGGGTGGCGGTGTACCCGAACGATCCAGCCGGCACCGACATCGGCGGACCGGCCTGCGGAATCTCGAGGACCGAAACACCCGGCGTCGTCTCGGTGGGTGCGGCGGGCTCCGCGTGCGCGATTCCCGCCGACAGCGCCGATGCCAGTGCCGCACCAACCCCGACGGCCAGCGCCGCCGCGCGGAATCGTGTCGAAAAACGGCTGGTGGGCAGGGTGCTGGGTCGATCGACGGTCACGCGGCTCCTCACGGGTTGACGTCAGATGCGATACCGACTCGTGTCGGCATCGGAATCGATGTGCCACGGACATGCGGCAGACGCGCAGTTGTCCCCGGACACACTGGCCGCCATTGTGGCACCGTCGCGTTCCCGGGGAGCCACGGACAGGTCACGATCCGGTCGCGGTGCGTACACACCTCATGCGTTGCCGATCGGCTCCTGCCCGGCGAGACGACCCTCGCGCATCCGGCGGGCGACGTCGTTGCGTACGTAGCGGATATAGATCCACACGAACAGGAAGATGACCCCGACGACGGCGATCGACCAGTGGAAGATGCCGCCGAGGATCACCGGCACCTGCAGACCGAGATCGATGTCGAGGGCACGGGGACGCTTCTGGATGCCGGCGGCGAGGATCAGCAGCAGCGTGACGACGCCGAGGTAGACGCCGGAGAACCAGGACAGTCCCGGTCCGATCTTTGCGACCACCGGGAACGTCAGCGCCATGACGATGACCTCGAGGATCAACGTTCCGGCCATCACGCCACGCAGACCGCGCCACGGGTCGGTGGCCGGGGCGGTGAAACCCGGGTGTTCGTCGGCCTGATTCACGAGGGTTCCTTCCCGAAGAGGGTTCGCCCGGCACCGGCGGTGACCACCGACCCGGTGATGATGACGCCCGCGCCGGAGACCGGCTGGCCCTCGGATTCCTCGGCGAGGCCGATGGCCGCGGCCACCGCGTCGGGCAGGAACGGCTCCACCACCACGCGGTCCTCACCGAACACCTCGCGGGCGATCTCGGCGAGGTCCTCGGCGTCGAGGGCGCGGGGCGAACCGTTGTTGGTCACCACCACCTGATCGAGGATCGGCTCGAGCGCACCGAGGAGACCCTCGGCGTCCTTGTCACCGAGGACGCCGATCACGCCGACGAGGCGGCGGAAATCGAACTGGTCGGTCAGCGCCCGCGCCAAAGCCTGTGCCCCGTGCGGATTGTGGGCGGCGTCGACAAACACACTCGGCGCGCTGCGCACCCGTTCGAGGCGGCCGGGGCTGGTCACCGACGCGAATCCCGCTCGCACGGCGTCGATGTCGAGTTGACGATCGGGCCCGGCCCCGAAGAACGCCTCCACCGCCGCGAGCGCGAGCGCCGCGTTGGCCGCCTGATGTTCACCGTGCAGCGGCAGGAACACCTCGTCGTACACGCCCCCGAGGCCCTGTATCCGGAGTTGTTGGCCGCCAACGGCGGTCACCGATTCGAGGACGGCGAACTCCGAATTCTGGCGGGCGACAATGGTTCCCTTCTCGACGGTCTCGCGCAGCAGGACGTCGATCACCTCGGGTTGCTGCGGCGCGATCACCGTCACCGGATCGACCTGAACCAGCTCGTCCTTGCCGCGCTTGATGATTCCGGCCTTCTCCCCCGCGATCGCGGCCAGGGTGTCGCCGAGGTAATCGGCATGATCCATGGCGATGGGCGTGATGACGGCTACGGTCGCGTCGACGACGTTGGTCGCATCCCAGCGGCCACCCATCCCGGTCTCGACCACCGCCACGTCGATGGGCGCCTCGGCGAAGTAGGCGTAGGCGATCGCGGTGAGCACCTCGAACTTGCTCATCCGCGGGCCGTCCGCGGCCGTCGACGAATCGTCGACCATCGTGATGTAGGGCTCGAGATCACGGTAGGTGTCGATGTAGGCGCGCGCCGAGATCGGTTGCCCGTCAACGGCGATACGTTCGGTGACCCGCTGCAGATGCGGGCTGGTGATGCGGCCGGTGCGCCGGTGCAGCGCGATCAGCAGCGCGTCGATCATCCGGGTCACCGACGTCTTGCCGTTGGTTCCGGCCACATGAATCGCCGGGTAGGCGTGCTGCGGCGAACCCAGCAGATCCATCAGCGTCGAGATCCGGGCGAGGGACGGATCGATCTTCGTCTCCGGCCATCGCGTGTCGAGTTCGGCCTCCAGGTCGGCGAGTTCGGCGAGATCCGAGGCGCTGTCGACCCGGAAGATCGGCGCGTCGGGATCGTCGACGTCGGAGCTCTCGGCGTCGTCGGTCAGCAGCGAGGCCAGATCCATCCGGTCCGGTTCGATCGCACCCGGATCCTCGAAACCGGCGAGATCCTCGGCGGTGAAGATGGGTTCGTCGGCCTCCTTCTCGTCGGCCCCCATCTCCTGACCGTCATCGTCGACGGCGTCGTCCCTGCGGTCGCTCACGATCCTCCCAGCGAGGCGAGTTTGGCGGTCAACCGTTCCACCTCTTCGGTGGCGATCTCCTGCCGCGCCTTGATCTTGGAGACGACCGGCTCGGGCGCCTTCGACAGGAACTGCTCGTTGCCCAGTTTCGCCGTGGTCTGCGCCAGTTCCTTCTCCGCCGCCGCGAGATCCTTGGTGATGCGTTTGCGTTCGGCGGCCACGTCGACGGTTCCGGACGTGTCGATCTGCACGCCGACGGTGGCGGCCGACAGGCGCACCTCCAGCGTCGCGGTCGCGGTGAACGCGTCGGACGGATCCTCCAGTCGCGCCAGCGAGGCGATGGCGGGCGTCAACGGCTCCAGACCCGACTCGGCAAGACGATCGAAACGCACCGGCACCTTCTGACCGGGTTTGAGTCCCTGATCGCTGCGGAATCGGCGCACCTCGGTGATCAGCTTCTGCAGATCCTCGACGCTGCTCGCGGCCGCGGCATCTGCCGGGCGTTCCGACGGCAGCGGCCACGGCGCGATCACCACCGACTCGCCTCCCGTCAACGCCGTCCACAGCACCTCGGTGACGAACGGCATCACCGGGCTCAGCGCCCGCAACAGTGGGTCGAGCACCGCACCGAGCACCAGACGTGTTGTCTGCGAACGACTCTCATCGCCCTCGGCGAACTGGACCTTGGCGAGTTCGAGATACCAGTCGCAGAACTCGTCCCAGGCGAAGTGATACAGCGCCTCACACGCCTTGGAGAACTCGAAGGACTCGAGGCCGGCCTGCACCTGTGCGAGCACCTCGTCGAGCCGGGTGAGGATCCAGCGATCGGCGACGGTCAGCTGCTCCGGCGCCGGGACCTCGCCGAGGGTGGCACCGTTCATCAGGGCGAACTTGGTGGCGTTGAACAGCTTGGTCGCGAAGTTGCGCGACGACGACGCGTGGTCCTCGCCGACCGAGATGTCGCTGCCCGGATTCGCCCCGCGCGCCAGGGTGAACCGCAGCGCGTCGGCGCCGAAGCGTTCCACCCAGTCCAGCGGATCGATGCCGTTGCCCTTGGACTTGCTCATCTTCCGGCCGTGCTCGTCGCGCACCAATCCGTGCAGGAAGAGGTTGTGGAAGGGAACCTCGTTGCCTGGCCCGAGGTCCTTGCCGACGTAGGTGCCGAACATCATCATCCGCGCCACCCAGAAGAACAGGATGTCGTAACCGGTGACGAGAACCGATGTGGGATAGAACTTCTCGAGGTCGGCGGTCTGATCGGGCCAGCCCATCGTGGAGAACGGCCACAGCCCGGAGGAGAACCACGTGTCGAGGACGTCGGTCTCCTGGGTGTAGCCGGCCGGCGGCGTCTCGTCGGGACCCACGCACACCACCTCGCCGTCGGGTCCGTACCAGATCGGGATGCGGTGACCCCACCACAGCTGCCGCGAGATGCACCAGTCGTGCATGTCGTCGACCCAGGCGAACCACCGCGGTTCCATGGTCGTCGGGTGGATGACGGTCGACCCGTCGCGCACCGCGTCGCCGGCGGCCTTGGCCAGCGAGGACACATCGACCCACCACTGCATCGACAGGCGCGGCTCGATCGGTTCGCCGGTGCGTTCGGAATGACCGACGCTGTGCAGATACGGCCGCACCTCCTTGACGATGCGTCCCTGCTCGGCCAGCGCCTCCCGGATCCGCACACGCGCTTCAAAGCGGTCCATCCCGTCGAACGGTGTTCCGGTGCCCGAGATCCGGGCCTGGGTGTCCATGATCGTGGGCATCGCCAGGTTGTGACGCTGCCCGAGCGCGAAGTCGTTCGGGTCGTGCGCCGGGGTGATCTTGACCGCGCCGGAACCGAACTCAGGGTCGACGTAGTCGTCGGCCACGATCGGGATCCTGCGGTCGACGAAAGGATGCTCGAGTTCGGTGCCCACCAGGTGGGCGTAGCGCTCGTCGTCGGGGTGCACCGCGATCGCGGTGTCACCGAGCATCGTCTCCAGTCGGGTGGTCGCGACCACGATGTGCGGCTGCGCGTCGTCGAGCGAACCGTAACGGAAGCTGACGAGTTCGCCCTCGACGTCGGCGTAGTTGACCTCGATGTCGCTGACCGCGGTCTGCAGCACCGGCGACCAGTTGACCAGGCGTTCGGCCTGATAGATCAGCCCGTCGTCGTACATCTTCTTGAAGACGGTGGCCACCGCCCGCGAGAGGCCCTCGTCCATGGTGAAGCGTTCGCGGCTCCAGTCGACGCCGTCACCGAGGCGGCGCATCTGTTCGCCGATGTTGCCGCCGATCTCCACCTTCTCGGCCCACACCCGTTCGATGAACTTCTCGCGCCCCAGGTCGTCGCGGGTGAGTCCCTCGTCGGCCAGCTTGCGTTCGACCATCGTCTGCATCGCGATCGCCGCATGATCCATGCCGGGCAGCCAGAGGACCTCATAGCCCTGCATGCGCCGCCACCTCGACAGCGCATCCATCAGGACATGCTCGTAGGCATGCCCCATGTGCAGGGAACCGTTGACGTTGGGCGGCGGGATGACGATCGAGAATGCGGGCTTCTCACTTGCCGCGTCGGCGGTGAAGTAGCCGGCGTCGACCCACCCCTGATACAGCTTCGCCTCGTGTTCGGCGGGGTCCCAGGACTTCGGCAGCTCGCGGGAGGATTCGGGTGTGCTCACCCCACAATCTTAGGGAACGCCTCCGGCGCTAGATCCCGGAGGCCGCGCGCAGCCGGTGCAGGTCCTCGGGGGCATTCACGTTGGTCAGCCAGTCCGGATCGGACACAGTCACCCGACGTGTCGCCAGCGCGTCGAGCACGGCGGTCATCCGTTTCTCTCCGGTCGCCACCAGCTCGGCGATCCTCGACACCGCCGAGGTGCGATACACCCCGGCCATCGGGTGATCACGTTCGGTGTCGTGGGCGATCACCGCGTCGGCGGAGTCGACGACCGCTCCGGACAGCTCGTCGATCAGTCGGGCCGAGATCAGTGGCATGTCCGTGGCGCAGACGAAGGCCAGATCGGCGCCGGCCTGCGCGGCGGCGGCCAAGCCGACGGCCAGGCCACCCACCGGACCGGCCTCGGGCGCCTCGTCGGTGACCCAGGTGGCCTCCGGGCCGCCGGTGCCGTGCAACAGCCGATAGGCCGACGACGACTGCGCCGCGACCACGAAGACCGGCTCGCAGCGCTCCGAGGAGATCCGCACGATGCGCGCCAGCATCGGTTCGCCGTCCCAGTCCAACGCGGCCTTGTCCGTTCCCATCCGCCGCGATCGCCCCCCGGCGAGCACGATGGCGGCGAGTCGGGATTGCTGTGTGGTGTTCGTCATGACACACAGTGTGATCGATATCGGGTCACAAATACGCGAAGATGAGCAGATGAACCATCGGGAAACGACGCCGTCGACGAACCCGCCGACGTCCACGTCGGTCACATCAAGCCCTATGCGGCGGGCGTGCCCGCGGTGGCGGTGGCACTGCGTCGCGGTATCGAGCAGATGGGCACCGTGCGGACCGCACGGACCCTGGCAAAACTGAACCAGCGCAACGGTTTCGATTGCCCCGGGTGCGCCTGGCCGGAAACCCCCGGGCACCGTAAGCACGCCGAGTTCTGCGAGAACGGCGCCAAGGCGGTGGCCGAGGAGGCGACCCGCCGGGTGGTGACCCCGGAGTTCTTCGCGGCGCATCCGATCGACGACCTGCGCACCCGCTCGGGGTACTGGCTGTCCCAGCAGGGCCGGCTGACCCACCCGATGTACCTCGCGCCGGGCGACACCCACTACCGACCGGTGAGCTGGGACCAGGCCAATCACATCATCGCCGACGAACTGCGCGCGATGGATCACCCCGATCAGGCCGTCTTCTACACCTCCGGACGCACCAGCAACGAGGCCGCCTTCGTCTATCAGTTGTTCGCCCGCAGCCTCGGCACCAACAACATGCCCGACTGCTCCAACATGTGCCACGAGTCGTCCGGCACCGCGCTGACCGAGGCGATCGGCATCGGCAAGGGTTCTGTGTCGGT
Organism: Gordonia sp. NPDC003950; assembly: GCF_053605205.1. Classification (NCBI taxonomy): domain Bacteria; kingdom Bacillati; phylum Actinomycetota; class Actinomycetes; order Mycobacteriales; family Gordoniaceae; genus Gordonia; species Gordonia sp. NPDC003950. The sequence continues at coordinate 119,500 of NZ_JBSGIT010000004.1, forward strand.
CCCCGATCTCGAGACCGCCGACCTGATCATCGTCGCGGGACAGAACCCGGGCACCAATCACCCGCGCATGCTCTCCACGCTCGAGAAGGCCAAGCGCGGCGGTGCGCGCATCGTCGCGATCAATCCGCTGCCGGAGGCCGGACTGATGCGGTTCAAGGATCCGCAGCGTCCCAGCGGTGTCGTCGGCGACGGCGTGCGGCTGGCCGACGATTTCCTGCAGATCCGCATCGGCGGTGACATGGCGCTGTTCCGCGGCATCTGCCGAATGCTGCTCGACGACGAAAACGAAAGTCCCGGAACGGTCTTCGACCATGACTTCCTGCGCGACAGGTGTGCGGGGGTGCAGCCCTATCTCGATCTGCTCGGCGCAGTCGACACCGACGAGATCCTCGCCGCCACCGGACTCGACCATGCCACGATCCGCGACCTGGCAACCCGGGTCGCGCGGTCACAGCGAGTGGTGCTGTGCTGGGCGATGGGCCTCACCCAGCAACGCCACGGTGTGGCGACCATCGCCGAGGGCGTCAACATGCTGCTGTTGCGCGGGATGATCGGCAAGCCCGGCGCCGGCGTCTGCCCGGTGCGCGGCCACTCCAATGTGCAGGGCGATCGCACGATGGGCATCTACGAGAAGATGCCGGAGACATTCCTGGCCGCACTCGACGCGGAGTTCGGCATCGCCAGTCCCCGGACGCACGGATACGACACCGTCGCGGCCATCGACGCCATGCACCGCGACGAGGTGCGGGTGTTCATGGCGATGGGCGGCAACTTCGTCGCCGCCGCCCCCGACACCCGGATCACCGAGGAGGCGCTGGGTCGCTGCCGACTGACCGTGCAGGTGAGTACCAAACTCAACGAGTCCCACCTCGCGAACGGCACCGCCGCACTGATCCTGCCCAGCCTGGGCCGCACTGACAAAGACATCGTCGACGGTGTGGCACAACAGGTATCGGTCGAGGACTCGATGTCGGTGGTACACCTGTCCCGCGGATCGCTGACACCGTCATCACCGCTGTTGCACAGCGAGGTCGCCATCGTCTGCGATCTGGCGACGACGACCTTCGGCCCGGATCACCCCGTCGACTGGACCGCCATGGCCCGCGACCACGACGTCATCCGCGACCACATCTCCCGGGTCATCCCCGGCTTCACCGACTTCAACACCCGCGTGCGCGCCAAGGATGGATTCGTGCTCCCGCACCCACCGAGGGATTCGCGGGAGTTCGCCACCAGCACCGGTCGGGCCAACCTCGCCGCCCATCCCCTGCGGTGGGTGCCGGTCCCCGACGGACGGCTGATCCTGCAGACGCTGCGCAGCCACGACCAGTACAACACCACGGTGTACGGCCACGACGATCGTTACCGCGGCATCAAGGGCAATCGCCGGGTGATCATGGTCCATCCCGACGACATCGCCGCACACGGCCTGACCGCAGGTGATCACGTCGACATCGTGTCGGAGTTCGCCGGGCCCGACGGGCCGGAGGAACGACGCGTCACCGACTTCGAGGTCGTCGCCTACGACACCCCGCGCGGCAATGCCGCCGGCTACTACCCGGAGACCAATCGCCTCGTCCCCCTCCACCTGGTGGCCGAGGAATCCAACACTCCGGTGTCCAAGGCCGTCGTCATCCGGCTCGAGCGCGCCGCGAACAGCCCGGACTGATTCGGGCAGCACAACGACGAGGGCCGCTCCACGATCTGATCGTGGAGCGGCCCTCGTCGTGTCCGTGCGTGGGGTGCGTGTCAGGCGCTCTTGTCGCGCCGCTCGTCGTCGTTGTCGCTACGCGGGACGATCGTCGGGAGCACGTTGTCGTTCACGGTCTCGCCCGTGACGACGACCTTCTCCACATCGTCGCGGCTCGGGATGTCATACATCACCGGCAGCAGCACCTCCTCCATGATGGCGCGGAGCCCACGGGCGCCGGTGCCACGATGGATCGCCTGATCGGCGATCGCCTCGAGCGCATCGGTGGTGAACTCGAGTTCCACGTTGTCCATCTCGAAGAGCCTGGTGTACTGCTTGACCAGCGCGTTCTTCGGCTCCGACAGGATGGATACGAGTGATTCCTTGTCCAGGTTGGTCACCGAGGCGATGATCGGCAGACGGCCGATGAACTCCGGGATCAAACCGAACTTGATCAGATCCTCCGGCATGACCTCGGCGAAGTGATCGGTGGTGTCCACCTCGTTCTTGGAGGCCACCTCATTGCCGAAACCGATGCCGCGCTTACCGATTCGTTCGGAGATCACCTTCTCCAGGCCGGCGAAGGCACCCGCCACGATGAACAGCACGTTGGTGGTGTCGATCTGGATGAATTCCTGATGCGGATGCTTACGGCCACCCTGCGGGGGCACCGACGCCTGGGTCCCCTCGAGGATCTTCAGCAGCGCCTGCTGCACACCCTCACCGGACACGTCGCGGGTGATCGACGGGTTCTCGCTCTTGCGGGCGATCTTGTCGACCTCGTCGATGTAGATGATGCCGGTCTCGGCACGCTTGACGTCGTAGTCGGCGGCCTGGATGAGCTTCAGGAGGATGTTCTCGACGTCCTCGCCGACGTAGCCGGCCTCGGTCAGGGCGGTCGCGTCGGCGATGGCGAACGGCACGTTGAGCATCTTCGCGAGGGTCTGCGCGAGATAGGTCTTTCCGCAGCCGGTGGGGCCGAGCATCAGGATGTTCGACTTCATCAGCTCGACGCTCTCACCGCCGCGCGCTTCCTTCTTCTCGCCCGCCTGGATCCGCTTGTAGTGGTTGTAGACTGCCACCGCGAGGGTCCGCTTGGCGGTGTCCTGGCCGATGACGTAGTTCTCCAGAAAGTCCTTGATCTCGGCGGGCTTGGGCAGCTCGTCGAGCTTCACGTCACCGTTCTCGGCGAGTTCCTCTTCGATGATCTCGTTGCAGAGATCGATGCACTCGTCGCAGATGTACACACCGGGACCGGCGATGAGCTTCTTGACCTGCTTCTGACTCTTTCCGCAGAAGGAGCACTTCAGCAGATCGCCACCATCTCCGATACGTGCCATCTTGTGCTGTACCTACTTCCTCGATGTGTCCGCACCACCTGCGTGGATCGCCACCGGATCGGCGACGACGCCACCGGCGGTGCGGTCGGTCGTGAGCTGCCCGCGGGCAGGCTCGACGGGCGTCACGAAAGGCTCGTTCACCCGACGGTACCCGCGGTCGCGCGTTACTTCGACCGCTTGGGCCAAATGTCGCGCAGATTGCCGGAAAGAGCCGGTGGTCGCGGTGCCGCGACCACCGCTCACCCTCACTTCTTCAGCGACTTCTTGCGGTATTCGAACACCTCGTCCACGATGCCGTACTCCTTGGCGGCAGCGGCGGTGAGGATGTTGTCGCGGTCGGTGTCCTTGCGGATCTTCGCCGGATCCTGTCCGGTGTGGCCCGCCAGGATCTCGTCGAGCCGGTTGCGGATCCGCTCGATCTCGGCGGCCTGGATCTCCAGGTCGGAGACCTGTCCCTGGTAGGCGCCGCCGGTGCGGGGCTGGTGGATGAGGATCGTCGCGTTGGGCAGCGCGGCACGTTTGCCGGGGGTGCCACCGGCCAGCAGGATCGCCGCGGCCGATGCCGCCTCACCGAGGCAGACGGTGACGATGTCGCAGTGGACGTACTGCATGGTGTCGTAGATGGCCAGCATGTCGGGCACGCTGCCGCCCGGCGAGTTGATGTACATGGTGATGTCGCGGTCGGGATCCTGCGACTCGAGCACCAGCAGCTGCGCCATCACGTCATTGGCGACGGTCTGGTCGATCGGCGTACCGACGAAGACGATGCGCTCCTCGAACAGCTTGGCGTAGGGATCGTACTGCCGCTGCCCGTTGGGGGTGTGCTCGATGAACTGCGGGAGGATGTAGCGCGCCTCAATACCCTTGAGCGCCAAGGCCGAGGCGGGAATTCCGGCGGCCACGTCGGCCGGAAGCGAGTCATACATGTTGGTCATGGTCCTACTCCGTGAAGGTGGTGGTGGGATGGTCTCGACTGCTACCGAGCGACTACTGCGAGCCGATCGCGGCACGGGCGATCACATGGTCGACGAGGCCGTAGTCCTTGGCCTCGGCCGCGGTGAACCACTTGTCGCGGTCGGCGTCGGCCTCGATCTTCTCCAACGGCTGCCCACTGAACTCGGCGTTGAGCCGGTTCATCTCCTTCTTGGTGGCGGCGAACTGCTCGGCCTGGATCGCGATGTCGGCGGCGGTACCACCGATGCCGGCGGACGGCTGGTGCATCATGATCCGGGCGTGCGGCAGGGCGTGCCGCTTGCCTTTGGCCCCGGCGGCGAGCAGGAACTGCCCCATCGACGCGGCCATCCCCATCGCGTAGGTGGCGACGTCACACTCGGCGAGCTGCATGGTGTCGAAGATCGCCATGCCCGCGGTCACCGATCCGCCCGGCGAGTTGATGTAGAGATGGATGTCCTTGGTCGGGTCCTCGGCCGCCAGCAACAGGATCTGCGCGCACAGCCGGTTGGCGATGTCGTCGTCGACCTGGGTGCCGAGGAAGATGATCCGTTCCCGCAGCAGCCGCTCGAACACCGAATCGGTGAGGTTCAGCCCGGCAACACCCGAACTCATCGAAGGCGTGCGGCCGCCAGAGGACATTGCACCCGCGGGGTCAACAGTCGGATTGCTCACGATTCCTACCTTTACCTGTCGTAGCTCTTTCACGTACCGGCCGGACCGGCACCTGTACTTCGCACGTCGTTCGCTCGTCACCGACACTAACCAATCCGGTGCCACGGGCACTCCCGTCAACGCCCGTCTTCGCTCACAGCAGAACCGAATCGGTGGACCGGAGGACAAGACATGACAGCCGGACACCTCGTGCGGTGTCCGGCTGTCAGGTCACGGTGAAGCGATCAGGCGTCAGAGCTCTTGTCTTCTGCGCCCTTGTCTTCTGCGCCCTTGTCCTCCGCGCCCTTGTCCTCTGCGGTGGCGTCGGCATCCGCACCGTCCTCGTCGGCGGTGCCGAAGAACTCCGTGGTGTCGACGGCGTTGCCGTCGGTGTCGGTGACGGTGACCTCACCGACGATGCCGAGCAGCGCCTTGTTGCGCCGCACGTCGGCGTAGACGGCGCCGACCTGGTTGGCCTGGGTCAGCTGCTGGATGAACTCCTGCGGAGCCATCCCGTACCGCTGTGCGGAGAAGAGGATCTGCTGGGTCAGCTCGTCTTGACTGACCTCGGTGTCCTGCTGCTCGGCGATGGCGTCGAGGAGCAGCTGCTGACGGACCGACTTCTCGGCGGTCTCGCGGGCGTCGGCCTCGAAGGCCTCCCGCGTGGTGCCCTGGGCCTCGAGGAGCTGGGCAAAGATGGCCTCGTCATGTCCGATGCTGTGCAGGACCTGCTCAAGGGAGTTGTCGACCTCGGCCTGCACGACGTTCTCCGGCAACGGGACCTCGACCTTGGCGAGCAGTTCGTCGAGGACAGCGTCGCGGACCTTGTTGGCCTGCTCCATCTTCTTCGATTGCGCCACCCGCTCGGCCAGCGACTCACGAAGTTCGTCGACGGTGTCGAATTCGCTTGCCATCTGCGCGAATTCGTCGTCGAGTTCGGGCAGCTCGCGTTCCTTGACCGAGTTCACGGTCACGGTGACGTCGGCTTCCTCGTCGGCGTGCTCACCAGCGACGAGTGTGGTGGTGAAGACCTTCGACTCGCCGGCCTTGAGTCCGACGAGGGCCTCGTCGAGGCCGTCGATGAGGTCACCGGCGCCCACCTCGTGGGACAGGCCCTCGGTGGAGGCCTCTTCGACCGGTTCGCCGTCGATGGTCGCGGCCAGGTCGATCGACACCATGTCGCCGTCCTGCGCACCGCGATCCACGCCGGTGAGGGTGCCGAAACGGGCACGCAGGCCCTCGATCTGCTCGTCGACGGCGTCCTCGTCGTCGGCGATCGGATCCACCTCGACCGACAGGGTCGAGTAGTCCGGGAGTTCGAGTTCGGGACGGACGTCGACCTCGGCGGTGAACGAGATCGACTCGCCGTACTTGAGTTCCTCGAGATCGATCTCGGGCTGACCGATGGCCTTGGTCTCGGTCTCGGCGACGGCCTGGCTGTACTTGCCGGGCAGCGCGTCGTTGACGACCTGCGCGAGGATCGAGTCGCGACCGACGCGCGCCTCGATGAGCTTCGCGGGGGCCTTGCCCGGGCGGAAGCCGGGGATGCGGACCTGCTGTGCGAGGGCCTTGTAGGCCCGGTCGAAGTCGCCCGAGAGCTCCTCGAACGGGACTTCCACGTTGAGCTTCACCCGGGTGGGGCTCAGCTGCTCGACGGTGCTCTTCACGCCTGATGCTCCTTATATCTGCGTTGCGTACGCCATGATCGTCGCGGCCCCCATTCCGTGGGCCGTCATCGGTTCTGTCGGGATGACAGGATTTGAACCTGCGACCCTCCGCTCCCAAAGCGGATGCGCTACCAAGCTGCGCCACATCCCGTGGGCCCGTTCACCGGACACGCCGCCATCGCGACGTGTCGAAGCAGGGCCGACAGCCGATCTTACGGGTCGGGCACCGAAGGAGAAAAACCGGTCCACCCCACGCAGCCGATCGGGGCCCGGAGACCCGCCGCGAGGCAGGCGATTTCTGATCCGGGGCACCGAACCTGTACAGTCTCATGCGCGCACTTCGCACGGCCCCTCTCGGGCGGTTGTGACGGCGCACGCGGGTGTAGCTCAATGGTAGAGCCCTAGTCTTCCAAACTAGCTACGCGGGTTCGATTCCCGTCACCCGCTCGCGCACTGCCCCGGTCCCCTCAGACCGGGGCATTCTGCGTTTTTCGCCGCAAGGTACTCGGGAGCGTGACCTCACGCCCGCGGCGTCACCATTTTGTGGTCGAAGGCGTAGATCACCGCGGCCGCCCGATCGCGCACGCCGAGTTTGGTGAAGATCTTGCCGACGTGACTCTTGACCGTGACCACCGAGATCACCAGTTCGGCGGCGATCTCGTCGTTGGTCAGTCCCCGTCCGATCAGTCCGAGCACCGTCATCTCGCGCGCGGTGAGATGATCCGGCGCCGCTGCCGCATCGGTGGTGACCGGCATGGACCGGTACGCGTCGAGAACGTGTCCGGTGACCGCCGGATCGAGGACGGCCTCACCCGCAGCGACCACTCGCACCGCGCGGATGAGGTCTTCGGCGGGCGAGTCCTTCAACACGAATCCGGCCGCGCCCGCCCGTAGAGCCTCCGACAGGAGTTGCTCGTCGCGGTAGGTCGTCAGCACCAACACCGGCGGCGCCCCCGCACAGTCGGACAATCTGCGAGTGGCCTCTGCCCCGCCGACGCGTCTCATCCGCAGATCCATCACCACGACGTCGGGCCGATGCGCGGCGACCATGTCGGGCACCTCGTAGCCGTCGCCGCATTCGGCGACGATCTCGAAACCGTCCTTGGCCCGCAGGATGCGGCGCAGACCCGCGCGCACCAGTTCCTGGTCGTCGACCAGCGCCACCCGGGTCACGCCGACGTCACCGCCGGGATGTGGTCTCGTGCGCACCCATCCGGGTCGGCGACGTCCGCGATCCCGGCCGGCAGCGTCGCCTCCACCATCCAGCGGCCCGCGACCACGCCGACTTCGACGGTTCCGCCGAGGTTGCGCACCCGGGAGTCCATCCCACGCAGACCCGACCCGCCCCGGCCGCGACGGAGGTTGGGCGCCACCGGATTTGCCACCCGAATCACCAACCGGCCATCACCCGCCGGCCCGACGTGCACGGTCACCGACGCCCCCGGCGCGTGTCTGCTCGCGTTGGACAGGGACTCCTGAACCACCCGGTACACCGCCAGCCCGGTTCCGGCGGTGACGGTTCCGACGTCGGCGAGGTCACCGTCGATCTCAACACCGGCCCGCCGGAAACCGTCGATCAGATCGTCGAGGTCGGCCACCCCCGGTTGCGGGTCACCGTCCATCCCCTCGCCCCGCAGCAGCTCGATGGTGTGACGGACATCGTGCATGGCTGCGCGGCCGACCTTCTCGGCGTCCTCGAGGGCCTCGGCCGCCTCCGAGCGGTCGTCAGCCGAGCGGCCGGCGTCCTCGCGCAGCGCACGTCGGGCCGCGGTGACGTTGAGCAGCACAATGCTCAACGAATGCGCGAGTACGTCGTGGACCTCACCCGCGATCGCCGCCCGGTCCAGAGCGGCTGCTGGGCACGCGCAGTGCGCTCCGCCCGCAACAGATGCAGTTGTTTCTGCATCAGGTGGCCGACCACTCCGGCGAAACCGACCATCAGGGCCAGCAACCAGCCCTGGTCGATGACACCGGCCAGGCCCCCGCCGACGGCGGTGAGCGACAGCGCAGCCGTGGCGATCAGTCCCCGGTGGCCGGTGGCGATGGCGGCGGTGACGGTGGCGGACAGCGGCAGCAACAGTGACGCGACGTCCACGTGCACCGGCGTCTGCCAGAACAGCACCACCGAGATGATCGACGACGCGGTCAGGCCCATCACCCAGGGCCGAAGTGGCGCCGCCAGACACACCAGGTGAGGTGCCACGCTGACCAGCGCGCCGGCCGCCGGCCACAACCAGGCGGCGCCGTGAACACCGTCGATGCCGCGTTGCACGACCGCGGCCACGCACAGCGTCACCACCGCGAGGTCGGCGATCATCATGTACCCCGGCGGATAGTCGAAACCGAAGCGTTCCATCGCGTGCCGGTAATGGGCGTCCAACCAGCGCATCCGCCGATTCTATCGTCGCGTGACGGCGACCACATCCACCCACGGTCGGATTCTCCGGTCCTGCCCGGGACGGACGAAAGGATCCACCCGCAGCCCGCTGACCTGCAGCGACATTCTTCCTAGCGTTATCGGTAGCCCCACACCGGGATTCGATCGAAGGGAAAGACGTCATGTGGCTGCTCCTCGGAATCACCATCCTCGTTCTCGTGCTCCTCGCCTGGCTGACACACGACCCCGACAACATGGATTACCGCGGCCGCGAGGAACGGGCCGCCTTCGCCGCCCGCGAACGTCGCATCCGCACGGCGCGGTTCTCATGAGCGCGAGTCACATGAGTGCCCCGACCATGCGCCCACACTCCGGACCCGGCCGCGCCTGGTTCGCCGCCGCGTCCGACGCCCGGTCGGGTCTGCTCACCCACGACGGCGAGGCGGGTCCACTGGTCGCCGACGACGCCCGCGACCTGCCGAGCGCACCACTGGCCCGCGCCGCGTCACTGTGGCGCACGATCGACTTCGCCCGCAACGAAACCGACCTGATGTTCGCCGACGCCGCCCGATTGGGCGAAGTGGTCGCCTATGACCTCGTCGGCGGGCCGGGCGCGATCGTGACGATCTCCGATCCCGGCCACATCCGGTCGATCGTGACGGCGGCACCGGAGATCGCGCCCTCGGCCACCCGCCATTCCCTACTGCGGCCGATCGTCGGCGCAGATTCGGTCCTGACGACGCTCGGCGAGCGGCATCGTCGTCAGCGCGCCCGGTTGATGCCCGCGTTTCAGCGCTCCGCGGTCGCCGACTGCCGTGGTCACATCGAGCGGGCCTGCGGTGAGCGCATCGACCGGTGGCGGCCGGGTTCCCGGGTGGCGGTGGCCGGCATTGCCGAGGACATCACCCTCGACGTCATCACCCGTGTCGCCTTCGGCCTCACCGACTCCGGCCGAGCGTGCTTTGCGGGTCGCGGTGCGACGCAGCATGCGGTTCTCGACGACACGCATCGGGGTCGTCGCGCAGTTGCTGAATGCGCGCAGCGAGGAGGCGACCGGAATACTCGCGCTGGGTCTGGCGCCGCTGGACCGCGCAGTGCACCGACTGATCGCCGAACGCCGCAGCCTCGACGACAGCGGTCACGGCGACACCGACCGCGACGACGTGCTGTCGGTGCTGCTCGCCGCCCGAACCCCCAGTGGCGCCCGACTCTCCGACTCAGAGATCAGGGACGAACTCGTCGGACTCCTCCTCGCCGGCCACGAGACGACGGCACACACCACGGCGTGGGTGTTCGAGCGTCTGACCCGCCATCCGCGCATGCTGGCCGACGCGCGTGACGCGGCACGCGCCGGCGAACGCGACTTCGTCGACGCGGTGATCACCGAGACGATGCGGTGCCGCCCGGTGGTTCCGTCAATTGCACGAGAAGTGTTGCACCCCTGGCGTTTCGGACGCTTCCGCGTGGACGCGGGCACCGTGGTGATCGCGAGCACGGTACTGCTGCACCATCGCGACGACCTCTACCCGCAGCCCTTCACATTCCGGCCGGAGCGGTTCCTCGGCACGCGTCCGTCACCGCACGCCTTCCTACCCTTCGGAGCCGGCAACCGCCGTTGCCTGGGTGCACACCTCGCGATGACCGAACTCGACATCATCGTCACCGAGATCCTCCGCCGGGTCGACCTCGAGGCCACCGACCGCGCGCCCGAACGGCCGCGGCACCGCAACGTCACGATGATCCCGGCGGACGGGGGTCGTGTCCGCGCTCGTGCGGTGCACTGACGCGGCACCGACGTGCCGCCCACGGCGCCACCACACGGCCGTCCATCGATATGATATTCGCCACATTCGGCGTAGTCTGAAGCCATGTCTTCCAGTCATGTGAAAAGCCAACGCAAGTGCCCCTCGTGCGGGGCGAATCTGCACGTCCGCAAAGACGTCGCGACCAGCGAGGGAGGTCACCGCCGCGTCGACACGATGCTCGTGTGCCGCGACGAGGCCTGCTCGGAACCCGCACGCCACCTCCACACGGAGCACCTGCAGACCGCCTGAGCCCGGTCCCACGGCCACACCTGGTCATTTGTTCCAGTTGACAGCGGTGGCGCGACCCCACAGATTGTGAGCCGGGCCGGGGGGCCCTGTCGCGGTTTTCCACACCGCGCAGGCGTGCAGGCACAATTCCATGGGGGGACCTTGTCCACAATCTTCGGCCGTCGCGTGCGCACGGCCGCGCTTACCCGGCTCGCTTGCATCGCGTTGACGGTCGCGGGTCTCGGCGCGGGATCACCGCCACCGCCGCCGGCCCGGCACACGCCGACAACGTCGCGCTGCCCACCTCGCTGAGCGACCCGTTCTACGCCGCTCCCGCCGACATCGGACGTTTCCGCGACGGCGACATCATCGCGACACGCACCCGCGTCAACCCGCCGGCGTTCGTCGATGTACGGACGTATCAGATCAAGTTCCGCACGACCGACAGCCAGGGCGCGCCGATCGCCGCGGTCACCACGCTGCTCGTTCCGATTCACAAGCAGGCCAACGAGCCGTTGCTGTCGTTCCAGCACATCATCAATGCGACCGGGCTCGAATGCGCCCCCTCGCAGGCGCTGTGGACCAGCGACCCGAACCTCACGATTCGCGAGGCACCCGGCCTCAACGGCGCGCTGCAACGCGGCTGGACGATTGCCATCCCCGATCACCTCGGGCCGCGTAGCTCCTACGGCGCAGCGAAGCTCGGTGGCCAGATCACCCTGGACGGCATCCGCGCGGTGCAGCACTTCTCTCCCGCCGGCGTCGCGCGGAGCAAGGTCGCGATGGCCGGATACTCCGGCGGTGGCATGGCCACCGCGTGGGCCGCCGCTCTCGCCCCCACCTATGCCCCCGACCTCGACATCGTCGGCGCGGCCTACGGCGGCGTGCCGATGGATCTGATCAAGATGGCGGAGGGTCTGGGCTACAACAATCCGCATCCGGCCTTCGGTCTCGCCTTCGCCGCCGCCATCGGACTCTCGCGCGAGTATCCGCAACAGATTCCGATGCTGAAGTATCTGTCGCCGGTGGGGATGCGCATGTTCCTCGAGATGCGCAACGCCTGCACCAACGACATCCTGCGTCTCGGCGCGGGCCATTCGGCCAAGGAGGTGTCGGTCGGCGGCGAGCAGATCTTCGAAGACCCCACGGCGCGGCGTGTGGTCCGGGACAACAGTCTCGTCTTCTATCCGGGGATACCGACCACGCCGATCTTCGAGTGGCACAGTCCGACCGATGTGCTGATCCCGGTGTCGTCGATCGATCAGACCCTGGGGCGTTACTGCCGAGCCGGGGTGCGAGTGCAACACTTCTCAACGCCGTCACCGGACCACATGTCGGCCGCCGTGATCGGGCTGCTGCCCGCCTTCAATTACCTCGGTGACCGATTCGCCGGGATACCGGCACCCCGCAACTGTTGAGTGTGTCGCTTGTCACATCGACTTTTCTCAGGGTCCCTACCTGTCGTTTCGACATATCGCATCCCCGATGCGGCACCGTCACACACCGCCGACCCCCGCAGGTCTTTGGCCGCAAGGCAACGTTTGTGTAACGATGGTGCCTGCGCACTCCGGGGAGGCGCCCGGAGTTTTCCCAAAAGCAAAGGTTTCAACGTCCCGTGCTGAACACCACTTCTTCTCGCCGCCGCCGTCGCGGAGGCTTCCGCCTTGTCGCCGTCGTCCTCGGCGTGATCGCGATGGCCTTCGCCCTGCCGGGTCTGGCACAGGCGGCACCCGTGACCGTCGTCCCCGGCCTGCCGCCGGTCGAGATTCCCGCCATCCCGGGTCTCCCGACTCCGCCGACCCAGACGCCGACACCGGAGACCACCACTCCGCCGACGACCACGACTCCGGAAACCCCCGGCGTCCCCGCCGTGCCGCGTGTCTCGACACCGACCGGTTGGGTGGCCCTGGCCGACAACGCCAGCCACACCATCTACTGGTACAAGGGCGGCGACTTTGTGAAGTCGATGCCGATCTCGATGGGCTCCGATGAGCACCCGACTCCGAACGGTGTGTACCACACCAAGGAGAAGTACCGTGACATGTACATGGACTCCTCCACCTACGGCGTGCCGGTCGACTCCCCCGAGGGTTACCGCACCTATGTCGAGTACGCGACCCGCATGTCCTGGGACGGCATCTTCATCCACGCCGCACCGTGGTCAGTCGCCCAGCAGGGCGTGAGCAATGTCAGCCACGGCTGCATCAACGTGAGCACCGAGAACGGCAAGTGGGTCTACGACACCATCGGTCGGGGAACCCCCATCGTGGTCCGTGGCACCATCGGTGGCCAGTACACCGGCGACTGAGCGTCTCCGCGCTTCACTGAGCTGATACCACTGAGCTGATACATGAAGGCCGGTCCCGACAGGGACCGGCCTTCGTCCTTCAGCGGTGGTGAGGTCGGGTCGGGTGGCGCCGGTCAGACGGCCGCGTCGGCGTCCAGATCGAGGGAACGGCCCTCCGCGCGCACGCGGGCGATGGCCCGCATCTTGTTCGACGCATCGAGCGCAGCCACCTTGTAGCCCTCGGCGAGTGTCGGATAGTTGAACACCGCGTCGACCAGATAGTCGATGGTGCCGCCCAGGCCCATCACCGTCTGCCCGATGTGCACCAGTTCAGCCGCGTTGGAACCGAACGCGTGCACACCCAGCAGCGTCCGGTCCTCGGCGTGGACCAGTAGTTTCAGCAGGCCGTAGGAATCGCCCATGATCGCACCGCGCGCCAGTTCACGGTATCGGGCAACCCCCACCTCGAACGGGATGTTGGCGGTCGTCAGCTGATCCTCGGTCCGCCCGACGAAGCTGATCTCGGGGATCGCGTAGATACCGATCGGCTGCAGTTCCTCCGCCGTCTCGCCGACCGGTTCGCCGAAGGCGTGGTAGGCGGCACGACGCCCCTGCTCCATCGAGGTGGCCGCCAGCGCGGGGAAGCCGATGATGTCGCCGACGGCGTAGATGTGCTCGACCTCGGTCCGGAAATGCCCGTCGACCTTCAGTCGGCCGCGGGAGTCCGCGGTCAGCCCGGCGGCCTCCACCTTCAGCTCATCGGACACGCCCTGCCGCCCGGCGGAGTACAGGACGGTGTCGGCGGGGATCTGCTTGCCGGATTCGAGGACTGTCAGGGTGCCTGACGGATGCGTCTCGACGGTCTTGACGTGCTCACCGAACCGGAAGGTCACACCTCGTTCGCGGAGCTGGTACTGCAGGGCCTCGACGATCTCCCGGTCGCAGAAGTCCAGCATCGCCGGACGTTGCTCGATGACGGTCACCTTGGTGCCCAGGGCAGCAAACATGGAGGCGTACTCGATGCCGATCACGCCCGCGCCCACCACGACCATCGAGCCGGGTACCCGGTCCATCTCCAGGATCTGATCGGAGTCGACGACGGTCTCCCCGTCGAACTCAACGGTCTTCGGACGGGCGGGCCGGGTACCCACCGCGATGACGAACTTGTCCGAGGACACGTGTTTGAGGTCGCCGGTCGCGTCTTCGATGATGATCTCGTGCGGACTCGTGAACTGCGCGCTGCCGGTGAAGATGCTCACCCCGTTGCGTGCCAACTGGTTCTGGATGACGTCGATCTCTTTGCCCACGACGTGCATGGTCCGCGCGGTGAGGTCGCCGACGGTGATGTCGGTCTTGAGCCGATAGGACTGTCCGTACAACTCGCGTTGATTGAGACCCGTCAGGTAGAGCACGGCCTCCCGGAGCGTCTTCGACGGGATCGTGCCGGTGTTGATGCAGACGCCGCCCATCATGTGACGTCTCTCGACGATGGCCGCTCGCTTACCCAGTTTGGCGGCGGCGATCGCCGCCTTCTGCCCGGCAGGCCCGGACCCGATGACGACGATGTCGAAATGATCCACCGTGGATGCTCCGCTCGAGTGCTCTATGAATCGCGGGCACGAGACGGCCCGAGACGCATACAAGTGTCGCTCACCGGCCCGAATCCCTCGACTCGAACGGAGGTGATCAGGCCACGGCGTCGCTGCGCGGGTCCGCGGTGATGTCGGCAGGGTTCTCCGCTTCGGCACCGATCGCGAAGGTCACCTGGACCTGCAGCCACTGGGCGAGTGCCTCGCAACCGGTGGTCAGCGGGTCGGTGATCGGTGCCCGGTGATATGGCTCGTCACGGTAGGCGGTGTGGCGGCCGCCGGTCCCGTTCCGGATGACCAGCCCCCGCCAGGTGATCAGCCGTGGCAGATATCCGCGCACTTCCCGCGCCGCCGACCACAACCGCGTGATATCGCGTCGCCACTGCGCGGGTCCGGGTGAGGTCCGCAACGCGTTCTGGAAAGAGTTGGTGCGCAGCGTTTCCCACATGGCGCCCAGCCACCGCCGGGGCGCGGCGAAGGTCAGCGTGTCGGTGAGATCGGCGATGTCCCGGATGAACGAATCGTGCCCGGCATTGCAGATCATGTCCTCGGCGGTCCCCACCCACCAGGCCGGGATCGACGCCGGCAACGCCGGCCCGCGACCGGCCACACCCCATCCGTCACATCCCGGGACCACCCCGGGCGGCTGATGCGGATCGGCCACCAGCCCCACGGCCAGCACCCGGTCGGCCGTACCGCATCGACGCGGGTCGGCGGCGATGTCGGCCAGCAGCCGCCGGATCACCACGGCCCCCTGGGAATAGCCGATCAGCACGACCGGACCGGTCTCGGCCCCGAGTACCACAGCGAGTCTGCGCATCCCCTCGGCGACGCTGTCGGCGTAGCTGATCCCGTCCAGGTGCGGGGCCGGACCGTAGCTCGCCGGGTAGGCCACCCAGCGAGCATCGAATCGGTCGTCGAGGGCCTCGGTGACCCCGGACAGGACACCGCTCACCTCGGTGCGGGTGTCGTCGGCGGATGACTCCCCGGTGCCACCGACCACCAGTGCGGTGACATGGTGTGCGGGCGGCCGGTCGCCGGTGGCCGTCACGTCGGTTGCGCTCATGATTCCATCCTGTCCACCGCGGATGAGAACCGTCGACGAGAGGGCTGAGCGCTGACTGAGACCGGCACAGCTCACACCCGAGGCCGCCGGGTGAGCAGAATCATCGCCGAACACGTTGATTAACACAGATGTAACGCGAACAATCGGAAGAGGCCGTGTTTCAAGATGTCGGCAGCGCTCGCTCACCCGCAGCCCGCCGACCGGCCGATCGACACAATCGAGAAGTTGAAAGAAGTACCAGCACATGTCGTTCGCACGTTTCCGTGAACGTTTCCTGTCCACCTCCGCCTGCCATCGCGATCTGTACGACCGCATTCATCGCACTGCCAGTGGCGCTCAGCGCGACGAGCTTCTGGTGATGGCCCAGCGCCTCGAATCGCGCTGATCCCGCCGGCGGCGCCCCACCTCGCTGCTGACCAGCCTCACTGCTGACAGCTCGGGCACCAGTAGAGGTTTCGGCCCTCGAGTTCGGTCTGCGCGATCGGGGTACCGCAGATCCGGCACGGCTCTCCGGTGCGCCGGTACACGTAGGTGCGTGGCCGGTCCGGTGCGTATGAGCCGGGGCCGTGATCATCCTCCGGCGCCACCACGTGAATTCGCCCGCGCCGCACACCGATTCGCATCAACGACACCAGATCCGCCCACAGGGCGGTGACCGTCTCGTGGTCGATGGTGGTACCAGGGCGCTGCGGATCGAGCCGGGCCCGGAACAACACCTCGGCCCGATACACGTTCCCGACGCCGGCGATCACCTTCTGATCCATCAGCAACGCGGCGATGGGTCGTCGCGACCGGCGGATCGCCCGCCACATGCGTTCCGGGTCGCCGTCGCGACGCAAGGGGTCGGGGCCCAGGCGTGCGACGAGCTCGTCGAGATCGGCGGGTGTGTACAGCTCGCAGGCGGTGGGACCGCGTAGATCGGTCCCCATCTCGGCGCCCTCGATCCGCATCCGGACCTGACCCACCGGCTCCCCCATCGGTATCGGGAGTTCGGTGAACGACCCGTACAGACCCAGGTGCACGTGGACGAGTTGAGACCGCCGTCCGTCGCGGTAGCCCTGGATGAGGTGTTTACCCCAGGCCTGCGCCCGGTGGAACTCCCACCCGTCGACGAGCGCGGCCCCCTCGGCGAAGCGACCCTGCGGGCTCGACACCGCGACGCGCTGCCCACCGAACAGCTTCTGCTGACGCCGCGCGATGCGGTGCAGCGTATGCCCCTCGGGCATCGGTCAACCCAGTCTCGGCTCAGGCCTCGGGAACCGCCGGTGCCACGCCGGTGCGCTCGTACTCCGACAGGATGTCGATACGACGCTGGTGACGCTCTTCGCCGGACCACTCGGCGGCGAGGAAGGCGTCGACGATCGCGAGCGCTTCCTCGGTGGTGTGCATCCGCCCACCGATGCCCATCAGCTGGGCGTTGTTGTGTTGCCGCGCCAACTGGGCGGTCTCGATGCTCCACGCGAGCGCGCAGCGCGCACCCGGCACCTTGTTCGCGGCGATCTGCTCGCCATTTCCGCTGCCGCCCAGCACGATTCCGAGACTGCCCGGATCGGCGACGACCTTTTCGGCGGCGGCAATGCAGAAGGCGGGATAGTCGTCGAGGGCGTCATAGGTGTGGGCACCGCAATCGATGACCTCGTGACCGGCACCCCGAAGATGCTCGGCGATGGCCGTCTTCAGTTCGAAACCAGCATGATCTCCACCGAGGTATACGCGCATGCCGACACTATAGAACGCGGCCGGTGCGGCACATCATCGCACCCACCGACCACGTTCTGGCAGACCAGGTTTGCGCCGCCGATCTACTCGGTCGGTCTGCTCGGTCGGTGTTTCAGTCGAACTCCGGATCCTCACCACGGCTGCGCTTGAGCTCGAAGAAGTGCGGGTAGGACGCCAACGCCAGCGCCCCGTCCCACACCGTGCCCGCGGTCTCCCCGCGCGGGATGCGTGAGAGCACCGGACCGAAGAACGCCACGTCGTTGATGTGGATGGTCGGGGTG
The DNA here is from genome assembly GCF_053605205.1 of Gordonia sp. NPDC003950. Classification (NCBI taxonomy): domain Bacteria; kingdom Bacillati; phylum Actinomycetota; class Actinomycetes; order Mycobacteriales; family Gordoniaceae; genus Gordonia; species Gordonia sp. NPDC003950. Next base: position 137,154 of record NZ_JBSGIT010000004.1, read on the forward strand.
CCCACGTCGTCGCCGACCTTGTCCATGCCCTCGTGGTGGCTGGCGCGAACGGCATCGTCGAACTCCGTGGAATCCGCGGCCTGTGCCAACTCCGGTTCGAGACCGAGATCGGCCAGCGACTCGGCGATGACGACGTCGAAATCCTTGTTCTGTTCGTTGTGGATCTTGGTGCCCATCGCGGTGTACAGCGGCGCCAGGATCTCGTCACCGTGTTTCGCGGCGGCCGCTGCTATCACCCGCACCGGCCTCCAGGCATCGGCGAGTCGCTCACGGTATTCCTCGGGGATATCGCGTCCCTCGTTGAGGACCGCGAGGCTCATGAGGTGGAAGTTCGCCTCGATGTCGCGCACCTTCTCGACCTCGAGAATCCAGCGGGAGGTGATCCAACACCACGGGCACATCGGATCAAACCAGAAATCCACGCGATCGGTCGACATGCGGGCATCCTTTCGTCGGGTTTGTCTGACTTCGGTGCGCGAACCGTGATCCCGGGGCACACACCCTGCTGTTTGTACAACTCGACGGTGTACCCGCTGATTCCGCCGGCACCGACCGTACCCCGCACACGATGGCTGGATGGCTAAGCTGGCCACTGTGACTGCTCCGAATCTGACGCGTGATGCGGCCCGCGAACGCGCCGCCACCGTGACCGTCTCCCACTACGGCATCGACCTCGATCTGACCGACGGCAACGGGGCCCCCGGCTCCACCACCTTCCGGTCGTCCACCACCGTGACCTTCAACGCCACCGCGGGATCCTCGACCGTCATCGACCTGGTGGCACCGAACCTGATCTCGGCCACCCTCAACGGCACCGAGCTCGACGTGTCCGACTTCGACGAATCGGTCGGCATCGCGTTGCCGGATCTGGCCGCCGACAACGAACTGGTCGTCGTCGCCGACTGCGCCTACTCCAACACCGGTGAGGGTCTGCACCGCTTCGTCGACCCCACCGACGACTCGGTGTATCTGTATTCGCAGTTCGAAACCGCGGACGCCAAGCGCATGTTCGCCTGTTTCGACCAGCCCGACCTCAAGGCCACCTACACCTTGACGGTGACCGCGCCGGAGGACTGGAAGGTCATCTCCAACGCCGCAGTGGTCAACGATCTGGTGGCCGAACCGGGCATCCACCGTTTCCGCGAGACACCGACGATGAGCACCTATCTGGTGGCCCTCATCGCCGGGCCGTACGCGGAGTGGACCGACACCTACAGTGACGAGCACGGCGACATCCCGCTGGGCATCTACTGCCGCGCATCGCTGGCCGAGTTCATGGATCCGGAGCGGCTGTTCACCGAGACCAAGCAGGGCTTCGCGTTCTACCACAAGAACTTCGGCATCCCGTACGCCTTCGACAAGTACGACCAGCTGTTCGTGCCCGAGTTCAACGCCGGTGCGATGGAGAATGCCGGCGCGGTGACCTTCCTCGAGGACTACGTGTTCCGGTCCCGGGTCACCAAGTACCTCTACGAGCGGCGCGCGGAAACCGTGCTACACGAGATGGCCCACATGTGGTTCGGCGACCTGGTCACCATGACCTGGTGGGATGACCTGTGGCTCAACGAGTCCTTCGCCACCTTCGCCTCGGTCCTGTGCCAGGCCGAGGCCACCGAATACGAGAGTGCGTGGACCACCTTCGCCAACGTCGAGAAGTCCTGGGCCTACCGCCAGGATCAGTTGCCCTCGACGCACCCGGTGGCCGCCGACATCCCCGACATCGCCGCGGTCGAGGTGAACTTCGACGGCATCACCTACGCCAAGGGCGCCTCGGTACTCAAGCAGCTCGTTGCCTACGTGGGCCTCGAGGATTTCCTCGCCGGCCTGCGCGACTACTTCACCGCCCACAAGTTCGGTAACGCCACCTTCTCGGATCTGCTTGCCGCGCTGGAGAAGTCGTCGGGACGCGACCTGTCCGACTGGGGTGACCAGTGGCTGCGCACCACCGGAATCAACGTCATCCGACCGGATTTCGAGCTCAACGACGACGGCGCGTTCACCCGGTTCACCATCGTCCAGGACGGTGCCGCACCCGGCGCCGGTGAGACCCGTGTGCACCGCCTGCGGGTCGGCGTCTACGACGATGACGGCTCCGGCGCGCTGGTGCGCACCCACAGTGCCGAACTCGACGTCGAGGGCGAACGCACCGATGTCGCCGACCTGGTGGGCGTGCCCCGCGGCGCGCTGATCCTGCTCAACGACGACGACCTCACCTACGCCTCGATCCGACTGGACGAGCAGTCCCTGGCGACCGCCACCGCACGGATCGGCGACATCACCGACTCCATGCCGCGCACGCTGGTGTGGTCGGCGGCCTGGGAGATGACCCGTCAGGCCGAGATGCGCGCCCGGGACTTCGTCGAACTCGTCGAACGCGGCATCGCGTCCGAGACGGAGATCGGTGTGGTGCAACGCGTTCTGCTGCAGGCGACCACCGCCATCGATGCCTACGCGGATCCGGCGTGGGCGGCCACCACCGGCCGTCCCGGGTTCAGTGCCCGACTGCTCGAATTGGCAAAGGGCGCCGAGGCCGGCTCCGATCACCAGTTGGCCTTCGTCAACACCCTGCTCACCTGCCGGGTCAACGACGATCAGACGCAGATGCTGCAGTCGTTGCTCGACGGCGACGACCCCGCCGACTACGACCTGCCCGGACTGACCGTCGACACGGACCTGCGCTGGAAGATCGTGATCGCCCTGTCCACCGCCGGCGCCATCGACACCGATCCGGATTCGACGCCGGTCATCGACGCCGAGGCCGACCGCGACAACACCGCCGCCGGCGCGCGGCAGGCCGCCACCGCGCGGGCGGCCCGGCCGCTGCCGGAGGCCAAGGCCGACGCCTGGGCTCAGGCCATCGACGACGACACGGCATCCAACATCTACACCCGCGCGGTGGTCGCCGGATTCGCCCGCCCGGGTCAGGACGGCCTCCTCGACGACTACGTGGCGAAGTACTTCGACGCCGCGCCGGGCGTCTGGTCACGCCGCTCGAGCGAGGTCGCCCAGACGGTGGTGGTCGGTCTGTATCCGTCGTGGGACATCAGCGCCGACGCGCTGACGGCGGCCGAGGAGTTCCTGGCCGGCGATCACCCGTCGGCACTCAAGCGCCTGATCTCCGAAGGCCGTGCAGGAGTGGAACGTTCCTTGAAGGCCCGCGAGTTCGACGCGAGCTGAGTTCGACCCGAGATCGGCGACATCGTGTGGCGGGTGCTCACCGCACCCGCCACACGTATCGGACCCGCGGCCGCCCGGTGCGCCCGTTTTCGGTGACCCGGTCCACGGTGCCGTCGTCGGCAAGATGCTCCAGGTAGCGCCAGGCCGTCACCCGCGAACTTCCCACGCCCGCAGCGACTTCCGACGCGGTGAGTCCGGCGGCACTGTCCCGCACCGCACGTGCGACGGCATCTTCGGTATCGGGTGCGCGTCCCTTCGCGGCGGTCCGCCGGTCGCCGATGCTGCGCAGTTGCGCCAGCGCCTGGTCGACCTCCCGTTGGCTCACCGCGTCCCCGTGTCCGGACAGCGCTGCGCGGTAGCCGAGGTACTGGGCGAGCTTCTCCTTGAACGCCGCGTAGATGAACGGCTTGATGAGGTAGAGCAGCACTCCGTGGCCCATCGCGCTGCGCACCGAGTCGAGATCGCGGGCGGCGGTGATCGCGATGATGTCGGGTGCCGGGCGGATACCTCCCAGAGCGGCGGCAAGGTCGATGCCACGCGCGTCGGGAAGCCCCAGATCGAGCAACACCAGGTCGATCGGCGCACCGGTCGCGGACGCCCCGGTTGCCTGCCGCAGCGCGTCCTGCGCGGTGCGACACTCGGCGATCACCTCGAATCCACCGACGCGGGACAGGTATTCGCGATGCCCGGCGGCGATGAGGGGTTCGTCCTCGACGATCATCACCGCGATCACGACCCCACCCCCACAGCGGGTGCGGCGGCCGAACCGATCTCCACGGTGACCACCGACCCATAGGTGTTCTCGGCGACGATCACCCCACCATGGCCGGCGACGACCTGGGCCACCAGCGCCAGCCCGATCCCCCGGCCGGCCTCGTCACCGCCGGCCTTGGTCGAATAGCCGCGTTGCTGCGCCCGGGCGAAGACGTCGGGCGACATCCCACCGCCGGAATCGGCCACCACGATGCGCAGACCACCGGCGTCGCCGCGCACGGTCACCTCGACCCACGGATCCTCCGGGTCGCACGCGTCGAGGGCGTTGTCCACCAGGTTGCCGACCACCGTGATCATCTCCGCCGACGAGAGTCGTTGTGTGGCACCATCATCGACCATCGAATCCTCGGTGAGGGCGAACGCGATGCCCCGTTCGGCGGCCTGCGCCGACTTGCCGAGCAGCAGCGCCGCCAGGGTCGGTTCGGCGACGGCGTCGGCGATCCGGTCGACGAGATGCTGTGACACCTCCAGGCTTTCGGTGGCCAGCCGCACCGCCTCCTCGGTTCGGCCCATCTCGATCAACGCGACCATGGTGTGCAACCGATTCCCCGATTCGTGTGCCTGCGAGCGCAGCGCCTCGGCGAAGCGCGTCATCGAATCGAGTTCTCCCACCGCCTCGGACAACTCGGTGCGATCCCGGATGGTGACCACCGCACCGTCATCGCGACCGGGCACGGGTGCGCGGTTGACCACCAACACGCGACCGTTCGCGGCATACAGGGTGTCGCGCAGCGGTTCATGGCCGCTGGTGAGGAACGACGGAATATCCACCGCGGCATCACCACCGGCCGTTTCACGCCCCCCGCGTCCATCGTCCAGCAGCCGGTGGGCCTCGTCGTTGACCAGGACCGGTTTCCCACCCTCGAGGACGATGAGGCCCTCGTGGACGGCGTGCAGTACCGCGTCGTGGTGGTCGTACATCACCCGCAACTCCGACGGCGCCAATCCGCCTGTGTGGCGCAGCAATCGGCGGCGGATGGCCCACAGTCCGATCAGTGCGATCACCAGTGCGGCGATCCCGATGGTGGCGATGAGCGGGAGCTGCGACACCCAGTCCTCGGTGAGCGTGGACTGGGTGATCCCGACGGCGACCAGCCCGACCACCTTCCCACCGGCGTCGCGCACCGGGGCGACGGTGCGGATCGACGGACCGAGCGTGCCGGTGTAGGTCTCGGTGTAGATCGCGCCGCGCAGCGACGGCTCGGTGGTGCCGATATAGCGCTGCCCGATGAGGGACGGGGTGGTGTGGGTGAAGCGGCGACCCGTGGTGTCCATGATCGTGATGAACGCGACGCCGGTGGCGCGTCGGATCTGCTCGGTGACCGGCTGCAGGGTGGCGGTGGGATCGGCCGAGGTCAGTGCCGCCGCGGTCCACGGCGCGTCGGCCAGACTGACCGCCACCGCGGTCACCTCCTCGCGCGCGGCGCGGTTGGCGTCGGCGCGGGCGTCGACGGCGGCCAGCACGCTGCCACACACCACGATGGCCACCACCACCGCCACCTGCAGGGCCACCGCCTGCCCGGCCAGCGAGCGCGGCATCAGCCTGCTCATCGTCTCATCACCTCTTTCTCCGGACGTGTGCCGGTGATCGCCGGCCAGTGTGCTCCGCGTCCGGTGATGTGTGCCACTGAACGAAATGAACTCAAGGGTGACCGCCATCACCGGGTCGTCGAACAATTCTTACCCAGAACCTCCTCGCATCGGCGGGGGCGGAGGAATGAAAGGCAGTCGAGATGACCATCAGGGCGAAGGCGGCGGGCACCGCCGATTTCCCGGCATCCCCCTCGGGGAAGAAGCGCGATCGCACGCATTGGCTGTACATCGCGGTGATCGTCGCGGTCATCGCCGGTGTGGCGGTGGGCCTGATCTGGCCGGAACTCGGCAAGGATCTCGGCGTCCTCGGGACGATGTTCGTCAGCCTGATCAAGATGATGATCGCGCCGGTGATCTTCTGCACCATCGTGCTGGGTATCGGCTCGGTACGGAAGGCGGCCACTGTCGGCAAGGTCGGCGGCCTCGCCTTCGTCTACTTCCTGGCGATGTCGACCGTCGCCCTGGCGATCGGTCTGGTGGTCGGCAACATCATCAAACCCGGTGAGGGCCTGAACATCTCGTCGGTGGCGGGCAAGGGCGCCGAGCTGGCCGAGCAGGCGCACGAATCCGGCGGCACGATGGCCTTCATCGAGGGCATCATCCCGACCTCGCTGCTGTCGGCGCTCACCGAGGGCAGCGTCCTGCAGGCCCTGTTCGTCGCACTGCTCGTCGGATTCGCCATCCAGGCCATGGGTCGCAGCGGTGAGCCGATCCTGACCGCGGTGTCGTACTTCCAGAAGCTGGTGTTCAAGGTGCTGACCATGGTGCTGTGGGTCGCCCCGATCGGCGCGTTCGGCGCGATCGCGAACGTGGTCGGTCAAACCGGCTGGGCGGCCGTCGGTCAGCTGCTGGTTCTCATGGTTGCGTTCTACCTGACGTGCCTGGTGTTCGTGTTCGGGGTACTGGGTGTGCTGCTGCGCACCGTCGCCGGCGTGTCCATCTTCCGCCTGGTGCGCTACCTGGCCCGGGAATACATCCTGATCTTCGCGACCTCGTCGTCGGAATCCGCACTCCCCCGCCTCATCGCCAAGATGGAGCACCTCGGCGTGCAGAAGACCACCGTCGGCGTCGTCGTCCCGACCGGATACTCGTTCAACCTGGACGGCACCGCGATCTATCTGACGATGGCCTCGCTGTTCATCGCCGACGCCATGGGCGATCCGCTGTCGATCCCCGAGCAAATCGGACTGCTGGCGTTCATGATCATCGCGTCCAAGGGCGCCGCCGGCGTCAGCGGCGCGGGCCTGGCCACCCTCGCCGGCGGTCTGCAGGCACACCGACCGGAGATGCTCGACGGTGTCGGGCTGATCGTGGGCATCGACCGGTTCATGTCCGAGGCGCGGGCGGTCACCAACTTCTCCGGCAACGCCGTGGCCACCCTGTTGGTCGGATCGTGGACGAAGACCGTCGACAAGGACCGCGTCGACGAGGTGCTCTCCGGCCGTGCCCCGTTCAACGAATCCGACATGGTGGACGGAGACGACACCATCGGCTCGGCCGACGACGATCCGATCGATCAGCGGCCGGACGCCGGCGCACAGGCCACCGAGAAGGTCCTGGTCACTCACTGATCACCAATCGTCCCCCAACGACGTCGGCCGCTCATCCACCAGGGATGAGCGGCCGACGTGAGGTTGTCGGGGACGTCGCTACTGGTTTGCGGCCGCCGTGGCGATCACATGCAGTGCCGAGACGAGACCGTCGATGAGGTTGCCGGACCGGAGGCTGCCGATCGCGGCGGTCACGCCGAGCTGGGCGACGCGGTCATTGACGCGGTCGGCGACCCGGGCACCGGACACCACGACCACATCGTGCGAATTTGGCGACACCGCGATGAGTGCACCGTTGGCCGGTTCCGGGGCCTGTGCGAGGACCGCGCGGGCGTCGGCGACCGCGTCGGAGCCGAGATCACCGATGTATACCGAGAAACGCACCATGGCCTTCTCGCTGGCGGCCTTCAGCGCATCGTCGAGGTCGATGAGGTCGGCCTGACTGAACGGCGGGGTGCTCGGGGACTGACCGGGGAAACGGGTCGACGACACGCGTCCGCCGTTGGTGATCACCGTTCCCATCGGGAGCGCGGTGGCCGGGGAGAGCTTGACGCGCCCCTCGGTCCCTGCCTGGGTTACCTCACCACTTGCCACTGGCCGAGCCTCCATCCACATCGGTCGCTTCTGCATGGTGCGGGAGAGCCATCGGCTCGATCTCGGTCGCGCTGAACAGCAACGGATCTCGCGTCCACGGCTGATCGAGCGTGTACTCCTGCACCTTCGGGTACTTCAGGCCGTTCGAGAACACCATCGAGATGACACAGAGAACCACCATCACGACGCAAACGACCGTGACGACGACTCCGATGCCGACCATCGCGCTATCCATGACATCCTTTCGATCGGTGTCCGGGGGCTGCCGGTAGGCGACCCGCCCAGCAGGTCGTGTGATCAATCTAGCCCACGACGACACTCACGTCCCAGTGGGGCCTACAACGCGTCGTAGACGATTTCGCGGGACTCAGGCGGCGCCCACATCGATGTAGCGCGCCCAGGCCGGATCGATCTCCTTGACGGTCGCCAGCAATCGCCAATGCCGCCCCTTGGGCGCCACGAGTGGGGTGTGCAGGGTCCATCCCAACTCGCTGAGCAGATGGTCGGCCTTGCGATGGTTGCAGCCGGCACAGCAGGCCACGCAGTTCTCCCAGGTGTGGCCGCCCCCGCGACTGCGCGGCAGGACGTGATCGATGGTGGTCGCCTTGGCGCCGCAGTAGCCGCAGCGGAACCGGTCGCGATGCATCAGCGCGGCGCGCGTCATCGGGATGGTCGCCCGGTACGGCACCCGCACATAGGTCCGCAGGCGGATCACCGACGGCACCGCGACGGCGGTGTCGGCCGAATGCACGGCCAGTCCGGGGGCCGCGGCGTGAACGACGTCGGCACGCTCACGCAGGATGAGGACGATCGCGCGGCGCAGCGAGACCGCGGTCAGCGGCTCGTAGGTCGCGTTGAGCAGCAGCACCCGTCGGCGGCCCCAGATCCCGGGGGTCGAACGCATCGAAGCGGTGTCCGGGACTGCCGTGCCCACGGCCGCATCCGCACCGAGCACCTCGGGTCGTCGGGGCACCTCGGGTCGTCGGGGCACCTCGGGTCGTCGGGTCGCGTGCAGCATCGTCACATCGCGAACCTGCCGTGGACTTCTGCGTGTCATAGCCGTCTCCCGTGCGCGCACCGGTCGCGTCAAGTGGACCACGTCGAACGCGCTCGTGCACTCCCAATCGGGAGTGAGGGACAATGGACGGGTGAGTGCACAGCAGCCCGCCCAAGCACCCGACCAACGCTCCTTCTACGACGAGGTCGGTGGCGCCGAGACCTTCGAACGCCTGACCCACGCGTTCTACGCCGAGGTCGCCAAGGACGACATTCTCCGGCCGATGTACCCCGAGGCGGATCTCGGGCCGGCCGAACGACGTCTGCGGATGTTTCTCGAGCAGTACTGGGGCGGTCCCCGCACCTATTCGGAGGAACGAGGCCACCCACGGCTGCGGATGCGTCATCATCCGTACACCATCGGCCCGATCCAGCGCGATGCCTGGCTGCGCTGCATGCACATCGCGATCGCCTCGATCGACTCCGACACCCTCGACGACGCGCACCGCCGGGCCCTCGTCGACTACATGGAAATGGCCGCGCAGTCGATGGTGAACTCGCCGTTCTGAGTGCGCCCGGAGGGCATCGGCCCGACGCGACACGCCCGGGCAGCGACGCGCCGCACCAACCTCAATTCCTCACTGAAATCACAGGTGGTGCACAATTGCGACGTGAGCGATGAGACATCGAGCGCCGACTCGTCCGACCCCGATCATCCCGTATCGGATATCGAGAATGGTTCGGCCGCGCCGTCGGAAGAGCCGGGCGGGCCGGCAGCCACCACACCCTCCGGTGATGCCGTCGTCGGGCACGAGGGTGCCGGGCAGGATGTCGACGCGGACGCCGAGGTCGGCGAGGACGTAGCTCCCACCGAACCCGCGGTCGGCTCTGCGGCAACCGATGACACCCCGCCGGCCGATGACGAGGTGGCCGAGGTGGCCGACGATGAGGCATCCGACGACGAGGCTGTTGACGACGAGGCCGGTGACGACGTCACGGCAGTCCACGCCGATCCCGCCGAGAGCGTCGCACCTGCGGAAGACGTCACACCCGAGATCTCGGACGCCGAGATCCCCGACACCGGCGCCCCCGACACCGACGTCTCCGACACCGAGACCCCGGAGACCGATTCCGAACCGGAACAGGAACCGGCCGTGGCCGCAGTCGCCGATCAGGTGGTGGTGCCGCAACTCGATCCCGCCGACACCACCTGGTGGCAGTCGGCGGTGTTCTATCAGATCTATCCACGGTCGTTCTCCGACCTCGACGGCGACGGCGTCGGCGACCTCGCGGGCGTGATCGACAAACTCGGATATCTCGAACTGATCGGTGTGGATGCGATCTGGCTGAGCCCGATCATGCGCTCCCCCATGGCCGATCACGGCTACGACGTGTCCGATCCACGCGACATCGATCCGCTGTTCGGTGATCTCGCCGACTTCGACGCGCTCATCGACGAGGCACACGACCGGGGCATCCGCGTCACCATGGACCTGGTCCCCAACCACACCAGCGACCAGCACGCGTGGTTCACCGCGGCACTGGCCGCCACACCCGGCAGCCCCGAACGGGCCCGCTACATCTTCCGCGATGGCGTAGGCGAGGGCGGCGATCAGCCACCCAACAACTGGCGCAGCGTCTTCGGCGGGCCGGCCTGGACCCGGGTCACCGAGGCCGACGGCAGTCCCGGGCAGTGGTATCTGCACATCTTCGCCGCCGAGCAACCGGATCTGAACTGGGAGAATCCCGAGGTCTTCGCCGATCTCGAACGGACGTTGAGGTTCTGGCTCGACCGTGGCGTCGACGGGTTCCGCATCGACGTCGCGCACGGCATGGCCAAGCCCGAGGATCTTCCCGACATGGACCTGGAGTCCGTCGGACTGTTGAGCAACAGCGACGACGACCCGCGCTTCAACAACTATGCGGTGCACGACATCCACCGCAAGATCCGCACGGTGATCGACGAGTACCCGGGCGCGGCGAATGTCGGTGAGATCTGGGTCGAGGACAACGAGCGGTTCGCCGAGTACCTACGGCCCGACGAGTTGCACCTGGGTTTCAATTTCCGCCTCGCGAAGGCCGAGTTCACCGCCGAATCGGTCCGTGATGCCATCGAGAACTCCCTCGATGCGGTGTTGTCGGTGTCGGGTACCCCCACCTGGACGCTGTCGAATCACGACGTCGAGCGTGAGGTGTCCCGCTATGCCCGCGTCGATCAGGGCGGGGACGATCAGGGCGGGGACGATCAGGGCGGGGACGATCAGGGCGGGGACGATTCGCCCATCGACCTCGCCGTCGGATCGGCGCGCGCCCGCGCCATGGCGATGGTCGAATTGGCCTTGCCCGGAACGGTGTTCATCTACAACGGCGCCGAACTCGGGCTGCCCAACGCCGATCTCCCCGACGAGGCCCTGCAGGATCCGGTGTGGGAACGGTCGGGTCACACCGAGCGTGGCCGCGACGGGTGCCGGGTGCCGATTCCCTGGGAGGGCACCGAACCGCCGTTCGGATTCAGCTCGTCACCGCAGACCTGGTTGCCGATGCCCGAGTCGTGGGCACCGTTCACCGTCGAACGTGAACTCGAAGACATCTCGTCGACGCTGTCGCTGTATCGGCAGGCGATCGAATTGCGGTATCAGCGACCGGAATTCGCCGGCGACACCGTCGAGTGGTACGGCGCCCCGGACGGCTGTCTGGCGTTCCGGCGGTCGGAGGGACGACTGGTGTGCGCGCTGAACACCACCGCCGACCCGGTTCCCCTGCCACCCGGTGAGGTGATCCTGGTGAGTGCACCACTGGTCGACGGGTACCTGGCACCGAATTCCGCCGCCTGGCTGGTCTGAGCTCCGCGTCTCTCAGCGCACCATCACATCGAGGTCGCGGTGGCGGCGCTGGTACACCGCGCCGTAACGGGCATCGATCCGAATCCAGGCCGCGGACATACGAATTCGGATGGGTTCGGCCGGGTCGACGGCCTCGACGTCGGAGTTCTCGGTGATCGCCCGGCCGTCGGCGTCACGCACGAACCCCATGGCGGTCAGGGCGAACAGCGACCGCATCGACACCGCGGCCGTCAGGTTGCCGTCGGCGGAGGCCACCTCCAGGACCGGCTGGTCGAGCAGCCCGGTCGCCGGCCCGTGGGCGCTGCCCTCCTCCCGCGCCACGCGCGCACCGTCGCGGGCCAGTTCCACCACCGCGCGGGCGGGCACATCGTCGACGTGCCGGTAGCCGGTCTGTAGGGGCAGTGCGCCGCGCCATGCCGAGTCGAACGGCATGCCGGGGTCCACCGCGGTCCCGGGTTCGGCCTGGGTCAACTCCTGTCGCAGCGTCGACGCATCGCATACCAGGTCGCGGGGCGCCATCCGGCCGAAGACCGCGCGGGTCACCAGCACCTCGAATCCGGTGTGCGACCACATTCCGATGAGCCCGTCGGGGCGTACCGACAGCCGCGTCACCGCCGACTCGTCGAGTCGGCTCGCCCGTGCCAGGAAGGCCACCGCGTCGGCCTTGTCCTCGGCCCGGTCCAGGGAGAGGAACCGTTCCGGATTCACTCGGCGCCCGTCACGATCCCGCCGGCACGACGAAGGACTCCAGGTACTCCCGTTCGGCGGGGGTCAACCGGCGCAGGCGCTGCCCGTCGACGTCGAATGCGACGAGCTGGGTGGAGGCGATCACCGCCGGTTTGTCGGTCGGTGACGCCCCGTGGGGGCGCACCTCGTAGGCCACGGTGAAGTCCACGGCGCGGACCTTCTCCACCCGCATCGTCACCACGATCGGTCCTTCGTCGTGGCGCAGCTGGGATTGGTACTTGACGTGCAGGTCGGCCACCACGCACCCGCGACGCAGATCCGCGGTGGGTCGTTCGTCGTAGAACAGCCACGGAATCCGGGCCTCCTCCAGCAACGTCACCATCCGGGCATGGTTGATGTGGGCGAACACATCCATGTCCGACCACCGCACCGGCACCTTGACCACGTAGCCGTTCGCGGTGGCGGTTCCCTCGTCCTCAAAGCTCATATTGGTCACCGGATCACGCTACGGAGTTGCCGCGCGGCCACCGACAGGGTGGCCAGGTCGAGGTTGCCCGCCTCCTCGATCTCGGTGAGCATCGCCCGGACCCGGGACAGCCGCGACGAGAAGGACCGCTCCCACTCGGAGATCTTCACCGCCGCACGCTCCTCGGGTTCGCTGACCTCGAGGATCTTCAGGGTCAGGGCGCGTAGCGCGCCATGCATGTCGTCGCGGAGAGCCAAGCGCGCCAACGCATGCCAGCGGTCGCCGTAGTCGAGGTTGCTCACCGCGGTGAGCAACTCCTCCAACCCGAAATGCTCCATCACCGCGAAGTACAGTTCACCGACCTCGACGGGATCACGGTCGGCGATCTCGGCGGCGTCGACGATGTCGAGCAGGCAGAAGCGGTGCAGGCTGATGGCCACCTCGTGTGCCAGATCCGGGGGCACACCCAGCGACCGGTAGTGCTCGACGCGATCGTCGACGTCGGTGGCCGATCCGCGCCCGAACCAGCTGTCCAGCAACGCCGACAGCGTGGCGACCCGTTCGGAGTACCGGGTCACCTCCGCGGCCATCGCCAGCGGCTGCGGGCGGAAGGCCAGCAACCACCGGGACCCGCGGAACAGCAGTCGCCGCGCGTACATCATCATCTCGTCGATCGCTTCGATGCTCGCGGCGCAATCCTGAACCCGGGCAAGGAGATCGGCCATCCCGAACACCTGGTCGGCGACGACGAATGCCCGCACCACCTCGTCGGTTCCGGCGCCGGTCGCCTCACTCAGGCGGAACAGGTGGGTGATCCCGGCCCGGTCGACCACGTCGTTGACCAGAACCGTCGTCACGATCTGACGGCGCAGGCGATGATCGCGGATACCGTCGGCGAACTGCCGGCGCAGCGCCACCGGGAAGTAGCCGTCGAGTTGTGCGTCGAACACGTCGTTGTCGGGTAGGTCGCTGGCCAGCAGGTCATCCTTGGCAGCCAGCTTCACGTGGGCCATCAGGGTCGCCAACTCGGGCGAGGTCAATCCACGATGGATATCCGAGGTGTGGCGCTTGTGCAGGGTGACCGGATCGGGCAGCGCCTCCAGCTTCAGGTTGACCCCTCGATGCGCCAGTTGCGCGAGCAGCCGTCCGTGGACGTCGACGCGTTCGGTGGAGTATGCGCGACCGAAGCCCAATTCCGCGTTCTGCGAGATGTTGTCGGCCAGAACCAGTGCGGAGACCTCGTCGGTCATCGACTCGAGCAACGGGTTACGCGCCTGCGAGTCGAGGTCCCCCGACGACACCGCGGCGTCGAGGAGGATCTTGATGTTCACCTCGTGATCGGAGCAGTCGACACCGGCGGAGTTGTCCATCGCGTCGGTGTTGACCCGGCCGCCCGCCAGATCGAACTCGATGCGGCCTCGTTCGGTGACTCCGAGATTGCCACCCTCGCCGATCACCTTGGCGCGCAGTTGTTCTCCGGTGACCCGGATGGCGTCGTTGGCCTTGTCCCCCACCTCTGCGTCGGATTCGGTGGACGCCCGCACATAGGTCCCGATGCCACCGTTCCAGAGCAGGTCGACGGGGGCGAGCAGCACCGCCCGGATCAGATCCGGCGGCGACAATGCCGTCACATCGTCGGAAAGGCCGAGCGCCGAACGCATCTCGGCGCTCACCGGGATGGACTTGCGTTCCCGTGACCAGACTCCGCCGCCGGGACTGATCAGCGTGGCGTCGTAATCGGCCCACGACGAGCGCGGCAACGCGAACAACCGGGCCCGCTCGGCATACGACATGGCGGCGTCCGGGGTGGGATCGATGAACACATGCCGGTGATCGAACGCGGCGACCAACCGGATGTGCTCACTGAGCAGCATGCCGTTACCGAAGACGTCCCCGCTCATGTCGCCGATCCCGGCGACGGTGAATTCCTCTGCCTGGGTGTCGATTCCCATCTCCCGGAAATGCCGTTTGACCGATTCCCAGGCGCCGCGCGCGGTGATGCCCATCGCCTTGTGGTCATAACCGGCCGAGCCGCCCGAGGCGAAGGCGTCGCCGAGCCAGAAGCCGTAATCACCGGCCACCCCGTTGGCGATGTCGGAGAACGACGCGGTGCCCTTGTCCGCGGCCACCACGAGATACGGATCGTCGCCGTCGCGCCGCATCACCGAGCGGGCCGCGATGATCTCGCCGGTGGCCCGGTCGATGTTGTCGGTGACATCGAGGAGCCCGGAGATGAACCTGCGGTAGCACTCGATTCCCTCGGCCCGCAACGCATCCCGGTCCGCGGCCGGGTCACCGGTCGGGGCCGGCGGCCGCGCCAGCACGAAACCTCCCTTGGCCCCGAGCGGCACGATCACCGCGTTCTTCACCGCCTGCGCCTTGACTAGACCCAGGATCTCCGTGCGGAAATCCTCACGCCGGTCCGACCACCGCAAACCACCGCGGGCGACCGACCCGAACCGCAGATGCACGCCCTCGACCCGCGGCGAATACACCCAGATCTCGTGCAGCGGAAGGGGTTCGGGCGCCTGCGGGATGTCACGCGGACGCAGTTTGAACGACATCACCGGACGGTGCCCACCGGACGTCGCCGGGTCGGACTCCACCTGCGGTCCGCCCGTCACATAGAAATTGGTCCGGTCGGTCGCGGTGACGACGGAGGTGAAGGCGGAGACGATCCGGTCGGCGTCGAGCGACAGGACCTCGCCGACCGCCTCGTGCAGGGCCGCCAGCACCGTCTCACGTCGTGCCGGGTCGCTCACGGCCGGGTCGAACGACACCTCGAACAGGTCGACCAGGCCGCGCGTGACATCGCGGTAGCGCCCCAGAGTTGCGGCGACATGTGTTGTGCTGTAAGCGAATCCGCACTGGCGCAGGTAACGCCCGTAGGCCCGCAGCATGGCCGCCGAACGCCAGGTCAGCCCGCACCGCATGATCAACTCGTTGTAGGCGTCGACCTCGGCATTACGACGCCAGATTTGGGTGAAGGCCTCGGTGAACCGCTGCGGGAGATCCTCGGCGGTCGCCATGTCGACCGACATCCCCGGGGCGAGCGCGACCGCGAACTCGTAGACATGACAGTCCGCACCGTCGGGACGGACCAGTTGGTAGGGGTGCTCGTCGATGACGTCGAGCCCCAGACTGTGCAGCACCGGCAGCACATCGGTCAGCGTCGCCGACTCACCGCACAGATAGAGTGTGAAATCCCAACGCGGAGCGGCGGAATCATCCTGCGAACGCCCCTTCAGGGTGACGGCCAGATCACCGGGGGCCAATCCGACCACCTGCGCGAGGTCGGCGACACCCGCGGTCGGCGCACGCTGATCCTTGTAGTCGTCGGGCAGCGAGCTGATCAGTCGCAGCATCGCGTCGGTGTCGACCCGCGCCGATGGTCCCGGAACCGCCGAGGTCACCCCGTCCGAGGCGGTGATCAGTTCACGGACACGTTCGTCCCAGCTCCGCACGGCCTCGGCGAGGGCCGCCTGCATGCGTTGTTGCACCTCGCTGCCGATGTCGACCGATCCCCAGGAGCGGGCCACCTCGGGGTCCACCCGGACCATCACCTGCAGTTGGGCCAGGGGACGCTCACTGACCCGCGCGGAGTACTCCAGGTCGGAGGCCTCGAGTATCCGGGTCACCTCCGATTGCAGGGCGAGTCGTGATGCGGTGTTGTAGCGGTCGCGTGGCAGGTAGATCAGGGCGGTGGCGGCCTGCCCGCCCGGGTTGACGCGCAGGAAGACACGCAACGACCGGGTGGCCACCGCGTCGAGCATGTCGTCGACGCGTCGACTCAGTTCCGACGTCGAATCCTGGAACATCTCCACCAGGGGGTAGTTCTGCAGCAGTTCGACCATGGTGCGCCCGGCATAGGAATCCTCGTCGACCCCGGCCCGCCGGACCACCTCGTGCACCTTCGCGCGCAACGCCGGAACATCGAGCACCGTCTGATGCAGGCCCGAGGAGGTGAACACCCCGAGGAACCGGTGTTCGCCGGTCGGGGTGCCGTCGGCGTCGGCGGTCGGCAACTGGATGAGGATCGGATAGTTGGACCGCTGGATCCCCGTCTCGACGAACACCCGGGAGATCCGCGGTGCCGGCCGAGCCCCGTCGGCGAGGGGGAAACTGGGATCGACGTCGTCGGCCCGATAGATGCCCAGCCGCTCCTCGACACCGCCGCGCGCGGTGATCCGCTCATACCCCAATGTGACGAAGTGATTGCCCGCCAACCAGTCGAAGAGATCGGAGTACTCGCGCCGGTCGATGTCGGCGGACGCAACGCCCGCACCATCGGGCATCGACACGCAGTCGGCACCACACCCCGTCAGCCGCTCCCGCATCGCCGGCGCATCCTCGTCGACGTCCACGACGATGCCGATGACGCGCTTCAGTTGCGCGGCGAGAGCGTCGTCGTCAACCGACGCCCGGCCCGGCAACGCCGACACCGAGATCCACGACTCCGCCCGGCCGTGCGCGTGGTCACCGATGTCGGTCAGCGTGCCCGCCGGGTCGCGGGTCACCGCGATGATCGGGTGATCGATCCGGCCGACGGTCAGACCCTGCCCCTCCAGGGTCGCCAGGACCGCCTCGACCAACAGTGGCATGTCGTCGTTGATCACCACGATCTCGGTGCCGCCGGAACCGCCGGTGACCACGTCGATGATCGACTGCCCGACGCCACGCACGGCGGCGACCTGCACGTGGGTCCGGATTCGGTCAACCTCGCCGGGGTCCAGCGTCGCCGGATCCAGGTGGGAGCGGCTGCGCCCACCGGCCTCGTCGATCGCACCGACCGATGTCGCCAGGTAGCAGGGAATGACTTGCGGCAGAAGCGAAGTCACATCCGTCAACGATGATCACCCTCTCATGGACGCGCCCTTTCGCAGACGCTTCGACAGACACCGGCCCATCCGCGAGCCTAGTGCCATCGGGGCGGCCACGGCAGTCATCCACGGCACAAACACACTCGCCGCCCGGGAAGCCCGGACGGCGAGTGAGGTGACGTCGCAGTGACGTGTTGTGGTGGCGCGAACTCAGTCGCGGGTGAGCTTGCGGTGGGTCACCCGGTGCGGACGGGCCGCGTCGGCGCCGAGGCGGTCGACCTTGTTGGCCTCATACGCCTCGAAGTTGCCCTCGAACCAGAACCACTTGCCCTCCTCGACGTTGCCCTCCCACGCCAGGATGTGGGTACAGGTGCGGTCCAGGAACCAGCGGTCGTGGGAGATGACCACCGCACAGCCGGGGAACTGTTCGAGCGCGTTCTCCAGCGAGCTCAGGGTCTCCACGTCGAGGTCGTTGGTCGGCTCGTCGAGCAGGATCAGGTTGCCGCCCTCTTTCAGGGTCAGCGCCAGGTTCAGCCGGTTGCGTTCACCACCGGAGAGCACCTCGGAGCGCTTCTGCTGATCCGGGCCCTTGAAGCCGAACGCCGAGACGTATGCCCGCGACGGCATCTCGTTCTGGCCGACCTCGATGTAGTCGAGTCCGTCGGAGACGACCTCCCACACCGACTTCTTGGGGTCGATGTTCGCGCGACCCTGGTCGACATAGCTGAGCTTGACGGTGTCGCCGACCTTGACGGTGCCCGAATCCGGCTCCTCGAGTCCGACGATCGTCTTGAACAGCGTCGTCTTACCCACGCCGTTGGGACCGATGACGCCGACGATGCCGTTGCGCGGCAGGGTGAACGAGAGGTCCTTGATCAGCACGCGCCCGTCGAAGCCCTTGTCGAGGTGGGAGACGTCGACCACCACGTCACCGAGTCGCGGCGGCGTGGGGATCTGGATTTCCTCGAAGTCGAGCTTGCGTGTCTTCTCCGCCTCGGCGGCCATCTCCTCGTAGCGGGCCAGACGCGCCTTGTTCTTGGTCTGACGGGCCTTGGCGCCCGAGCGCACCCAGGCGAGTTCTTCCTTGAGCCGCTTCTGCAGCTTCTGGTCCTTCTTGCCCTGGACCTCGAGTCGCTCCGCCTTCTTCTCGAGGTAGGTGGAGTAGTTGCCCTGATACGGGATCAGCTTGCCGCGGTCGACCTCGCAGATCCACTCCGCGACGTGATCGAGGAAGTAGCGGTCGTGGGTCACGGCCAGGACGGCACCGGGGTAGCTCGCAAGGAACTGCTCGAGCCACAGCACGCTCTCGGCGTCGAGATGGTTGGTCGGCTCGTCGAGCAGCAGCAGATCCGGCTTGGACAGCAGCAGCTTGCACAGCGCGACACGACGACGTTCACCACCGGACAGATGGGTGACCGGCGCGTCGCCGGGCGGGCAGCGCAGCGCGTCCATCGCCTGCTCGAGCTGGGAATCCATGTCCCAGGCGTCGGCGTTGTCGAGGTCCTCCTGGAGTTTGCCCATCTCCTCCATGAGTTCGTCGGAGTAGTCGGTGGCGAGCAGTTCGGCGATCTCGTTGAAGCGGTCGAGCTTCACCTTGACCTCGCCCATCCCCTCCTCGACGTTCTCCTTGACCGTCTTCTCCTCGTTGAGGGGCGGCTCCTGCAGGAGGATGCCGACGGTGGCATCGGGATCCAGGAAGGCCTCACCGTTGGACGGCTGATCGATGCCGGCCATGATCTTCAGGATCGACGACTTACCCGCGCCGTTGGGGCCCACGACGCCGATCTTGGCGCCGGGGAAGAACGACATGGTGACATCGTCGAGGATGACCTTGTCGCCGTGCGCCTTGCGCACCTTCTTCATCGTATATATGAACTCAGCCACACCTAATCCCTACTGACCTGGTTTGTTGTCGTCGCGCATGGCGGGAGGACCAGCGCGTCCGGGCACGTAGCGAACGGACCGGACGCGGTCGCATCCCGAAACACCAATCAATCCTAGCGGGGACGGCATCACCGCCTGGGAGCCCACTGTGACGGTTGACGCGACCGGCCCGGTCCCCGACACCGTCCTCGTGCACTGTTACCAGTGGAGTCATTCCGAGGACGGGGCCAATGATGTCGATGATTCGGGCCGGGGCGGGCGAACCGGTGTGGGCGTCGCCGGACGGCCCGACGGCATCGAACGTGAGCTCGGCGCGATCGGCTGGGACACCTGCCACGTGGTCGGCGGTTCCCTCGGTGGGCAACTCGCCTCCTAACCCGAACGGCGGGCTCTGCCCGTTCCCTCGGACCGACCGATCAACCCGGCCGGTGGCTGGAACGGTTCTCCATGACCGAGTTCCGACTCGGATTCGGATTCATCGGCCAGTTCCCGCTGGCCGCGGTGGCTCGCCTGCGCGGTGACCGGGCGGCGCGAAGTGAACGTTTCCCACGGCCGATCTTCCGCAACTGCAGCACCGACGTCACCGCCGTGTCCGCCGTGTCCGCCGACGATGCGACAAACGTCGTGCGCGCGGTGTCGCACTGCCCGATCCACCTGCCGATGCAGTTGCCTGTCTGCGCGACGGCCCACTTCAGGCGAACACGACATCCGGGGTGTCACCGAGCCGATGCCCCTCATCCTGTCGGAATTCGACACCTTCCTCACCCGCGAGGGCTTCATGCGACGCCTCGTCGACGGGCTGCCCGATCACGTGGAGGAGATCCTCCTCCCGGGCGTCGGCCACATCCCGACGCTGGAGAATCCCGCGCTGGTCGCCGAGGCGGTGAGCGACCATGTGCGCAGGGCGACAACGCTCACCGACCCAGCGTTCCGCTGAACGCTCACCGAACCACGATTTGTTTCGCCCCGACGCATTCGGCGATGTCCGACAAGCGGATGATGTTGCTGTGCAGTGACCGAGTGGTGTGCGGTATCAACAACACCATCGTCACGCCCACTATCAGTCGAGGAGCACTCCCATCGAGATGGACGAACACGTGACTCCTGAGGCGCCGGTGGACGGCCGGCCCTTCCGGCGCCCCCGCGGACTCGGGTTCCGCGCCTGGGTGACCACACGCATAGTCCGACGCATCCTGCGCATGCTCGCGATGCTCAAGATCATCCACGTCCGGGTATCCCACCGGGAGGTCGTGCCACGATCGGGGCCGGTGATCCTCGCGAGCAACCACATCTCGATGCTCGACGGGATCTTCCTCTGGGGAGCGCTGCGCAGACGGGCAATCGCCATCGCCATGGCCGAATTGTGGTCCTGGCCGGTCGCCGGCTGGCTCGTCCGCAAACTCGACTTCATCCCGGTGGAACGCACGAGCAAGGTATCGGGGTCGACGGCGTTGGAGCGATTGGAGACCGCACTGCGATTCGGCGGCGCGGTGATCATCTATCCCGAAGGCCGGTGCGTCCCACCCGGTGAGCATGTCCGATTCAAACCAGGTGCCGCAGTCCTCGCCTTCCGCACCCGCACCCCGGTGATCCCGGTGAAGATCATCGGCTCCAACGACGTGTTGCCGCTCAAGAAGTTTCGCCGCAACGGCAAGGCATTCGATCGGCACCGGCAGGTCACCCTGCTCTTCGGAGAACCACTGCAGCCCGACGATTTCGCCACACCGGGGGATCTCCTCCGCGAATTGCGTTGGCAGATAGACGCGATGGGCCCGACGCCGACGCCGGCATAGTTATCCACAGGCGAGCCGGCGAAAGCGGTGAGCGTCCGCGGGTACTGCATGCTGGAGCGGCCAGGTCGGTGATCGCGGAGGGGACGGTCACCGGCCGGGAGCATCCGGCGCTATACGGCCATCCCGGGCGCGCAACGGCGAGCTCCTCACGACCCGATATACTCGCCACGCCGTGACCGGGTCGCCCGCTGCGGCACGCCTCCGTAGCTCAGGGGATAGAGCAGCTGCCTTCTAATCAGCTGGTCGCAGGTTCGAATCCTGCCGGGGGCACTTCACCAGCAGAAACGCTCGCCACCAGGCGTGGCGGATAGTCCCGGTCGACGATTATTCGACGGATATTCGTCGGACTGTCGGCCACCCTGTCTAGACTTGCTTCCACCTGGGAGAGAGGCAGCAAGATGGCAGGACGACCACGCTTGGACGTGGGCACCCACGGCAAGATCAGCTCGAAGCGAGGCACCCCGTGCACCGCGTGGTGCAGGTACCGCGACCTCGACGGCCGCACCCGGGTGGTGACGGCCAGCGGCACCAGCAAGGCCGACGCCGAGCGGCGTCTACAGCGCAAGCTAACCCACCGGGTGACACCGGCAGACGAGACGATCACCGCCGACACCCGCATCCGCGCCCTGGCCGATGCGTGGCTGGCCGACGTTGAGCGGTCCGACCGGGCGACCAACACTAAGAAGCGCTACGACGAGGTGGTGCGAACCTACGTCGTGCCCGCCATGGGTGAACTTCGGGTCCGCGAGTGCACCACCTCCAGGTGCAACGGGCACCTGCAGACGGTCTCGGAGAAGATCGGCGCCGCGACAGCCAAGGTGATGCGGTCGGTACTGTCCGGGATGTTTCAGCTCGCCATAGACAACGGGGCATGCGATCGTAATCCGTTGCGCGACTTGAGAATTACCGCGCCCAAGTCGAAGCCTAAAGCCTTGTCAATCGAGGAGGTGCGCGACCTCCGAACACGTCTTCGTGCCGACCCCAAGGCGGTCCGGTCCGATGTTCCCGACGTCGTCGACTTCCTGGTCGCCACCGGCGTCCGAATCGGTGAGGCGCTCGCGGTGCGGTGGTCCGACCTCGACTTGGCGCCCGCCGACGATGAGGCACCCACTGTGCGGATCCACGGGACGGTGATCCGTATCAAGGGGCAGGGACTCGTGATCCAACCCCACGGCAAGGGCAAGGCCGACGACGACGTACTGGTGCTTGCGCTGCCCTCGTGGGTGGTGCCAGTGCTCATGGAAAGGCAGCTCGGGTCACTCCCGAATGCCGAAGACGCGGTGTTCGCCTCAGCGGTCGGCACGCTTCGCGATCCGTGCAACTTCCGGGACTCGTGGCGGGCCGCACGGGACCGCCTGGGCGTCGAAGACTGGGTGAAGCCGCACACCATGCGCAAGGCGGTGGCGACTGCAGTGGCCACCGCCAAGGGCGCCCAGGCGGCAGCCGATCAACTGGGCCACGCATCTGACGCGGTCACCCGAGCGCACTACATCGAGCGGGTGCGCCGGGCCGACCATCGCGAAGTAGTCGACCAGTTCAACCCCGCGTCGGTGTCGGCGGACCCGGCGGCATAGGCGGGCGATCGTTAGCTGTCCTAATGACCCGCCGGCGAGACGACGACGGCCCCGGGTGCGAGATGCACTCGGGGCCGTTCGGCGTTCAGGGTCAGGCCAGGGCGGCCGCGTCCTGGGAGTTCAGGACCGCGCGCACGGTCGAGGCGTGCCAGGTGGCGCCGCCGCGCACGGTCGGGATCCCGGCGTCGGTCAGCTCGGCCGCGATGGCGCGCAGGCTCAGGCCCCGGGCCTTGGCCTCGACGACGCGGCGCGTCACCTCGGCCGGGGTCTCGCTGGGACGGCCCAGGCGGACACCCTGGGCACGCTTCTGCGCCAGGGCGTCCTTGGTGCGCTGCGAGATGAGGCGGCGCTCCAGCTGGGAGAACACGATCATCATCGCCGCGGCGGCCTCACCGGCGGGCGTGGTCTGGTCGATGGCCAGGTCGGCCGACAGGATCTGCCAGCGACCACGATTAGCCTGCTCCAGCAGACGCGAGGCGTCGGCGACCGACCGCGACAGGCGGTCGAGCTTGGCGACGATGAGAGCCTCGGCCTGGCGCCCTTCCATCGCGGCGACCGCGTCGGCCAGGCCCGGGCGGTTGGCGATGGCCTTGCCGGAGATCCCCTCGTCGGAGAACCACGCGACGATGGCCACGCCCCGGCGGGCGGCCTCGGCCTCGATGGTCGCGCGCTGGGCGGCCAGACCGGCGCCGCTCTGGGCCTGCTCCTCGGTCGAGACGCGGACGTAGCCGATGGCGGTGTTGGCGGGGGCGGTGGCTCGCTTGCTCATACCCCTACTGTACACGAATCGGGCGTTTTATGTACAGACCTCAGTCCGAGACACGCCGCAACGCCTCGATCGCGCCCTCGATCGCGGCCAGCTCGGTCGGCGTGATCTCGACATCCTGCTCACCGACGCGGGTCAGCAGGATGTCGAGCTGGTCGGCGATGTCGCGCGGGTCGGCACTCATGGCCCCATCATCCCCGGCGGTCGGCCAGCTCGGCCAGGATCTCGATCGCGGCCAGACCGCCCTCGACGAACGCGCGGCCCGTCGTGGTGTCGTTCTCGACACGAGATCCCATGTGCGACAGTGCTTTTCGTACCTTGGTCAGATCATCGGGGTGCATTGCTCTCGGTCCTCCTGCTCTCATTACTCGACGTCGATCTCGTCGGCGGCGGCCTCCTGGGCGACGTAGGCCGCCATTTGCAGACGCACGAGGCCCAGCATGCTCACCTGGTCGGGTATCGAGTCCGCGGCATCGAGGGCGTCAGCGTGCGCGCTCACCCTCACCAGGCGCTCCACCGCGGTCGCCAGGTCGGCGACGTCGCGGGCACTCGGTAGGTCGGTCTCGATGGTCTCGACCCCGTCCCGTGTGGCCACATGCTGAATCCCCTTGCCCCACAGGCGTTTACGGATCTCCAGGGCGTCGGCCATCGTCTGCTCGGCCAGGTCTCGGCGGGCCTGGCGCAGGCGTTCGCGCTGCACTTCGGTCGCCGGACTCGGCGCCTGGGCCCATGAGATGCCCTCACGCTTGGACCACCGACTCAGACCGGGTTGGCTCAGACCCAGTTCCCGCGCGGTGGCCGACTGAGACAGGCCCCGGTCCCGGCATGCCAGGATCGCTCGGCGGTCGTTCTCGGTCGGCTTGCGTGACCCGCGCGCGGATCGACACACGAACTTGTCGCCGGCATCAGCGTCGGCCTGCTTCTCGGTCATCCGTTGCCCCACGGGTCTCGGTCTCGGCGGGCGATGGCCCCGGACCACACGACGCGCCCCTGGCGGGCCCGTGCAGGCTCTGGGACGCGGCGGGCGGGGTCGGCGCAGTCCTCACACCGGCCGTCGTCGTCGAGGGCCGGAGAGGGCAGCGTGAGGCCACACGAGGTGCACATCACCGGCGACGCCGGAGAGGCTCACGGCCGCGCGTGGCCCGGTTGCGGCGCGCCTGGGACGCCTTGCGCCGGTGTGTCGGCCAGAGGGTCACGGTCGTCGGCCTGCTCACTGGAGATCCTCGGACAGCAGGGGATGCACCAGCGACCGCAGGGCGTCGACGTACCGGTGCACATCGGCGAGGTGTCCGCGCACCCCGGCGGGATCGGGACGCCACGGGTGCGCGTAGTGGCTCTCGATCGGCACCAGGTACTCGCGGACCTGGTGAGCCTTGGCGGCGAAGTCGAAGGCGACCGCGCGCGGATCTCCAGGCACCCACGTGCACCACTGGCAGGTGCCGAAGGTGTCGCCGCACTGCGAATGTCCGATCTCGTGCCGGATGCGCTTGGCCACCAGCTCGGCGTCGCGCATCGCCGCCTGGGCCCACTTGGCGGCCGTGTGACAGCTCGGGTCCTCCAGGACCCCGTCAGCACCGGCGATGGCCTCGACGGCGCCGCGCAGCTCCACCAGCCGCACGTCCAGGTCGGTCGCCAGGGCCTCGACCGCGGCGGCGCGGGCCTGGCGTGCGTTGCGGCGCGCCATCGCGTGAGCGTTGATCTGACGGGCCCTCTCGATGCGTTCCTCGATCTCCGCGGCAGCGCGCACCACCTGGTACTCGGCGGCGTCGACGTCGATGCCTGAGTCGATCCGCCGGTCGAGGTCGGCGAGCTGTTCCACGGCGCTCATCAGAACCGCACCTTGCCGCGGCGGGCCTCGCGGATCTTGTCGACCTCGGCGGCGGTCTCCTTGGCGGCAGTGTTGCGGTTGACGCGCGACGCCTTGAGCTGGCGGGCCTGGCGCGCGGCGTGCGGGTTCTCGGCCTTGCCCGCGTCGACAGCTGCGGTCAGCGCGACATCCTCGGGACTACCCGGAGCCACCACCGAATCGCATGTGGGGCAACGTGTTTCATTCTTGGCCACTCAGGCCTCCTCGAAGTGGGATTCTCGGCGGGGCGGATGATCACCCCAGGCGGCGAGAGAGGCGAAGCCACCCGGGGTGACGATCACCGACAGGCGGTTCATCTACACCCTTACCCGGGCCGGGATCTGTCCGGCCCGGGGTCAATTCTCCCTGGTCGGCGCGCTCGACGAGCTGATCGACACGCCGGAATATCGTTGCGCGCCTTGGTATCTCAGGCGGAAGAAAGTTAGAACGAGAGGCAATACAATCCTTGATACAATCGAGGTCTCGGCGCCGGAGAGACAACCCGCGTCGGGCATCGGACCCCGCCCGTCATCCCGGCAGCGCGGGCGGGCGGGGGTCTGTGCCGGTCACATCGCCCGCAGGTGCCGCCCACGCAGTTCATCGCAGAAGTGCTCGAAGAGGTCTACCAACTCCTCGCCCTCGCCGTGGTTGACATCGAACTGGAATCCGGCCCCGTAGCCGGACTTGTCGAGGTCAACCTCGGGCCCTCCGAGATGTTCTGCGATCGCTTGGATGGCGCCACGAAGCGATGCACCCCAGTTCGCTGACAGCCGGTGGTCACACATCGCCCAGGCCTCCCAGGCCGCGAACACTGCATCCACCCATCCCGGGAGTACCAACACGCCGTGATCGGCGCGCAGATCATGAATCAGGCGCCAATGCGAGCGGTTCGGTTGCCAATCCCTGGGCAGTGGACGTTCCCTGGCGGTCTGTTCGAGGTCGAAGACTCCCGGGATGGGCTTCGGGAATCGCTCCGAGATGATCGGGAATCGCTTCGGGATCAGTCGGTCGCCGGTGCAATCGCGCAGCGGTGCGCCAGCAGGAGGGTGGTCTGTTCCCTGGTCTGTTATTCCCTGGTCTGTTATGTGTGCAGCATCCTGCAGGTCTGGAGTCGCAGCATCCTGCAGGTCTGGAGTCGCAGCATCCTGCGAGTCACGAACGCGCAGCCGGTATCGGGACGACCGATTGCCGCGTCGGGTCCGGGTCAGGTACCCCTTGGCCATCAGGGCATCGAGGTGTGTGTCGACGGTCCGCAGACTCGCACCGGCGGCCTGTGCCAACGTGGTGCGGGTCGCCCAGAAGTCGCCAGTGTCAGCGTCCGCGAAGGTGGCGAGCACTGCGTAGAAACCAGCTTCGGTGAGGGTCAAGTCTCGGTGGATAAACAAGGGCACCTTGCCAAATCGCATGTAGAATCTCCTGTTGTAGAAGTTGTTCCCGGCCGGGCAGCCGGTGACTAGCAGAACGGCCCCCACCATGTCGGTAGGGGCCGTTCTCGCTATTCGGGGGTGTGGGGCGGTAGGTCGGGCAGAGGTTCGTTGTCGGCCATCACAGCGGGTTCGGTGAGTCCGAGGTCCTCGATGGCGTCGCGGCGTTCCTGGTCGATCACGAGGAGCACTCCGGGCACAACCGACGCCGATGTCGACGGCGCTCGTGACGTTCATCGGCCACCGGCGCCCACATGGCCGCGGTGAGCCGGTCCGCGACCGCGCCGCATCCCTCGCACCGCACACCGCCACGCGGAAACTGGGCGCTGAGTTCCCCCGTGAGCGCCAAAATGCGCTCACGGCGATCAGGGTGTGCCCCGGTCACGACGCGGCCCGCCCTGCAGCAACGAGGCGGGCAAGCTCGATGACCAGTTCCTCGGCGTCGTCGAGATCGAAAGTCGCGACCGCGTCGGCGACCGCAGGGTCGAAGTCGACGTCGATGACCGGCCGACCGTCACCGTCGGGGCGCGACGTGATGAAGACGTTGGTGTTGTGGTTGGTGGGGACTACTGCGAAGGTCACGCTGACACCACCTGCGACGCAACCCAGGCGTCGAGGTCGGCCCGGCGGTATCGCACCGTTCGCCCCATCTTGACGTAAGCGGGGCCGTCACCACGCCAACGCATGTTTGACATTGTCTGGAATGCGAGTCCTACGTACTCGGCGGCCTGCTTGGTGTTCAGGAGATCCATGTGTTCACCATCTCGAAGTTGTATCTACGGGCGTCTCTACAACTACCCGATGGCCACCATGGCGTCAAACTCGAAAAATGTTGTCCTGCAGTAACACTCAACCACCACAGTGTGGATTCCGACCCCAAGTGAGGGCATTCGTCAGGTCGACGCTTATTCGACGAAAATGGACAGTAGCGAAGGTTATTCGACGTTATGCCAAGTGATGCCAGGAGACGTGATCTCGCTTGCCGCACAGGATTTCACGGGACACGGCGAGATACCGAAGGACACTCCCTCTTCTAATCAGCTGGTCGCAGGTTCGAATCCTGCCGGGGGCACAGGCACAGTGACATCCCCTGCCGGCCTCCGGCCGGTGTGGACATCCCCTGCCGGCCACCGGCCGGTGTGGACATCCCTGCCGGCCACCGAACGGTGTGCGCCCACCGCATGGTTGAAAGTGATCCACGCGGGTGCACTCAGAGATTCACGCACTCGCGCGGGTCCTCACCATTCGCGCGGTTCCCAGCCACTCACGCGAGTCGTCGACGGCCCGCGCGACCCGAGACCACTCGATTGCCCCGAGAACACTCGATGCCCGAGATCGATCGCACTTCTCCACAAGCGTTCCCACCCTGGGAACCGATCGCGCTCCCGTGCGTCGGATATGTCATCGACCATCCCAAGCACCCGGAGGAGCAGTCATGACAGACCACCCACTCGCCGATCTCCTGCACGACGGGATCGGCGGCGTCCTTCCCGACGGCGTGCTGGGCGTCGGACTCGATCCCGACGACATCGCGGCGATCGCCGCGCAGTGGAACACCCAGAGCGAGGTCATCAGCGACATCGACCTGGGCACACTCGCCGCCACGCCCGGACCGGCGAGCCGCGTCGTCGGCGCTCTGCGTGCGACGCCCGAGTCGGCATCGGCCTGCCTCGACGACATCAGCAGACGTCTGCACGCGATGAGCGTGGCACTCGAGTGCTTCTCGAGTACGTCGGTGAAGAGCGACGAACACGTCGCACGCATCTTCGGCTTCATGAGCGAACGCTGATGCGCCCCAACATCTCTGCCTTGTGTGCCTGGAACACCGATGCGATCACCGGTGCCGGAGAGGCCACCGGACGCGCCGCGCAGACCCTCGACGGCGCGCGCCACGCCTTCGCCGACTCCGTTCAGTGGCCGTTCTACTGGTTCGGCCGCACTCACGACGCCGCACGGCGCTGCGTCGCCCAGGAGGCCGATCACGTCGACGAGGTCCGAAATGTGTTGCAGCAGATCACCGACGAGGCCAAGGATGCCGGAACCGACCTGACCCACGCCAGGCAGGTGGTACTGCTCGCGGTCGCCGAGGCACTCAGGGCCGGATATGACGTCTCCGACACCGGGATGGTGACCCACCCACAGGCCGGCCGAGCCGACGGCGCCTCCGCCCATCAGGGCCGGATACAGCGCGGACTCGATGTCATCGACGAGATCGACGAACTCTACGGGGCCCGCCTCGACGATCTCCGGGGTGATCTCGCGGCGATGGTCGGTGGCCAACCCGACATCACCGTCCCCGGGATCGGCACTCTCGACGCGGACACGATGGTGGACCGGCTGGAGCAGTTGAGCATCGAGCAACGAGCAACGCTTCTCGCCGGGCTGTCCCCCACCGACATGCGCCGTCTCATCCAGGCCGACCCGGAACGCGTCGGCAACCTCGACGGGGTGCCGTTCGAGATACGCGGCATCGCCAACGAGATCAACATCCGCAACGCGCTGGCCACCGAGATCCGCACGCACGGACCCGACACCCAGCATGCGACGACGCTGCGCTCCTACCTCGGCCAGCGGACGATTCCCCTTGACGCCAAGAACGTGAATTCCGGTACGGCGCAGGAGGTCCCGGAAGGAATCGACACCGAACGCGTCTACGTCTCGTTCACCGACGGCGAGAATCCGCGTCTCATCGAGATGGTGGGCTCACTGACTGCGCGAACAACCAATGCCACAGTCTATGTCCCCGGAACGGGCACCAACGCGAATGGGTACGGCGGCAGCAACTGGCAGTCGGCCTGGAATCTCGCGCAGCAGACCGGCGGCCCGGTGTTCATCTACCTGGACGGCGAACTCCCCCAGACGATCGTCGACACCGACGCCGCGCGCAACCTCGGCATCGACCTGATCCCGGGCAACCCGATCGGGCCGTTCCGGGCACCGTTCGATGGCCTCGATGTCGCCTCCGACACGTCCGTCGATCCGCACTACGCCCAGGAGATGGCTCCACGTCTGGTCGCCTTCGGGCAGGCCCTCGACGCCGAGATCGCTTCCACCGCACCGGGTGCCAGCACGACGTTCGTCGGGCACTCCTACGGCGGTTCGGTCGTCGGATCGGCCGAGCAACTCGGTCTGCGTGCCGACAACGTCATCTTCGCGTCGTCGGCGGGCACCGGCGTGTTCGACGCCCCATGGGACAACGCCAATCCCAACGTGGCGCGGTACTCGTTGACCGCACCCGGTGATCCCATCCAGACCGTGCAGTCGCTACCGGGCAATCCCCACGGCTCCGACCCGGATTCCGAGCCCGGAGTGACGCGGCTCGACACGGGTTTCTACGGTGACGGGTCGCCGGTAGAGGGCGTCGGCGGCCACGGTGACTACTGGAACGATCCGCAGTCCGACGCCTTTGCGGCGATGGTCGAGGTGATCCGGGGTGGCCATCCACCCGAGTACGTCCCGCGCGGTCCCGACGGCCTTGTCGGACACTACGGAAGCGAGGCCGCCGACGCCGCCGCGGACCGCCTCGGGCGGGCGGCCACCCGGGCACGCGACGCGGTGTCCGAGGTGTTGAGCGGACTCGATGATCCCGCTCCCGGCCATCGTGGCTTCGGCGTCGACGATCTGGTGCGGGCATTGACGCCGTTGCCGGCGGTGCCGCTGCCCGGCGGCCTCGATGTACCGCTCAGGTTGCGGTGACCCCGGCGGTGCCGAGCCACCGACCGCACAGCCACAGGACGTGGTAGATCAGCAGTGCCGCCACCGCACCGATGGCGATACCGCCGAAACTCACACCGCCGATGGCCCAGGTGAAGTTCGCGATGCCGATGACCAGCGGGATGGCTGCGGTGAACTGATTGATGGGTTTGGCGAAGTCGACACGATTGCTCACCCAGATGTGCACGCCGATGATGCCGACGAGACCGTAGAGCGCAGTGGTCACGCCACCGAGCACGCCGGCCGGGATGGCCGCGATCACCGCACCGACCTTGGGGCACAGTCCCAGGACGATTGCGGCGATTCCGGCCACCCAGTAGGCCGCGGTGGAATACACCTTGGTCGCCGCCATGACGCCGATGTTCTCGGCATAGGTGGTGGTGGCCGATCCACCCCCGCTGCCGGCCAGTACGGTGGCGAGGCCGTCGGCGGCCAGCGCCCGACCGATCCGGTCGTCGTAGTCGGTGCCCGTCATCATCGCCACCGACTTCACGTGCCCGATGTTCTCCACCACCAGCACCAGGACGACCGGCAGGAAGGTGGGGATGACCGACCACGCGAATGTCGGACTCTGGAAGTGCGGCAAACCGATCCACGCCGCACTGTCGATGCCGGAGGTATCCACCTCGCCGCGGGCGAATGCGAACAGGTAACCCAGGACGACGCTGATGACGATCGCCAGACGGCCGAGGAGGCCGCGGAAGAGCGCGATCGACGCGATCAGCAGCACCAGGGTCACAGTGGCGGTCACCGGCTGCTTCTCGAAGTTGTCCTTGGCGCTCGGCGCGAGGTTCAGCCCGATCAGGGCGACGATGGTGCCGGTGACGATCGGCGGCATCACCACGTCGATCCACCGGGTACCGGCGAAGTGCACGATGACGCCGATGAGCACGAGCAACGCGCCCACCACCACGATGCCGCCCAGCGCCGAGGACTGGCCGTGCGACGCCGCTGCCGCGGTCACCGGCGCGATGATGGCGAAGCTCGATCCGAGATAGCTCGGCAGCCGATTACGGGTGATCAGCAGGAACAGGATGGTGCCGATACCCGAGAACAACAGTGTGGTGGCCGGCGGAAACCCGGTCAGGACCGGGACGAGGAAGGTCGCACCGAACATCGCCACCACGTGTTGCAGCCCGATTCCGACGGTCCGCGGCCAACTCAGTCGTTCACCGGGCGCGACGACCACGGCATCGTCAACCCGCGTCCATCCGAAGAATCGTCGATCACTGTCGATGGGACTCTGCATCGCCTCAGTCTGGCCTACGCGGGTCACCAGCGCGCTCCGAATACGTGGTGTCCGCACCGTGCACACCCGCGTCCGTGCACATCGGACAACACGCGCACATGGACGTAATACACAGCGTCCGTACAGATTTCACTGACAGCGCACTGCCAGCCACCGGGCAGCGCGAGCGAAGGTGCGAGCCATAGTTTCTTCTTCGTCGGCATCGGTGCCGGCCAGATCGAGAAGGAGAAACACCTTATGCCAGGACACCAACGTCAGCCCCAGCAACAGCAGCGACGCCAGCCGCAGCCCCAGCCCCGCCGCCGGCGTCGCGTGCGGGTGTGGGACTGGCGGACCTTCCAGTGGATCTGGGTGTGGCAGTGATCCGGATCACTCGATCCTAGGCCGGTCGGCGCCGACGTCATCCTCCCCTGTGCCCGTCGACGCCGACCGCCCGTGAACCCGGCGTGACCGTGCCCGTCACGCCGGGTTCGGCCATGCCCGACGACCCCGCGGAGAAACCATGAACGCCAGCACAGCAATCCGACGATTCCTCCCCGCCATGCGCGGAGAGTGGAGACGCTTCACCGTCGCGGGAGCACTGCTCGGGGTGGCCGCCGTCTGCGAGATCATCTCGGTCTTCGTCCTCGCCGACGTCGTCGACGGCGCACTGAATTCCGACAGCGCACTGGCGTTCGCGAAACTCGCGGCGCTCTGGCTCGGCCTGACCGCCATCTCCACCGCGGCCGACTACTACGGCCAGATCATCTCCGTCGGGGTGTCGGAGAATGTGGTTCTGCGACTCCGTGATCGGTTGTTCGCCCACGTCCAGCGACTGCACCCGGTCGTCCATCGTCGGCTGGGGCTGGGCAACCTGGTCACCCGGCACTCCAGCGATCTCGAGGCCGTCGAGTACCTGGTCGGCTCGGGCGTGATGCAGATGATCATCGCCCTGATCAACACGATCGGACTCGTCATCGCGGCCTTCATCATGAACTGGCAGGTGGCTCTGGTCGCGCTCGCCGCAGTCCCCATGCTGTGGGCCTGCTCGGCGATCTTCGCACGCCGGCAGGTGGCGGTCACCCGCGACGAACGGGGCGCCAACGCCGACATCGCCGACGCGGTGCAGACCGCCCTGATCGGCCACGAAACCGCCGTCGCCTACAACCAACAGCCGCGCGAACACCGGATACTGCACGAGCACGGGACGGCGTGGCGTGCGGCACGATTGTCGCAGACCCGCGTCGAGGCCGGATTCGGGGCGGTCATGGGGTTCGGGCAGGTGGTGGTCACCTTGGCCATCGCCGTCGCCGGTGTGTGGCAGGTCCGCCAGGGCCACCTCACCATCGGCCAGTTGTTGGCCCTCACCGGCTATCTGGGTCTGCTCTATCCCAAGATGCAGGAAATCGCCGACGCTCGCCTGGCGATCGCGTCGGCGGCGGTCAGCGCCGAGCGCGTGGCCGAGGTACTCGACCTGGAACCGAGCGAACACGACGCCGACGACGCCACACCCCTGCCGGCCCGACCGGGCGCGGGTGCGAGTCCCACCCTGGCCACATCACCACGCCATGGCCTGCCGGTATCGCTGCGCGGGGTGACTCTGCATCGGGGCGCCGCCGCGGTGCTCGACCGAGTGTCCCTGGATCTTCGCCCCGGCAGCGTCACCGCCCTCGTCGGACCCAGCGGCGTCGGCAAGTCCACTCTGGCGTCACTGTTGTGCCGCTTCGAGCACCCCGACTCCGGCACCATCCGGCTCGGCGGCGACGACTACGGGGCACTGACCGGCCAGTACATCCGTGACGTCGTCACCCTGCTCCCCCAGACACCGATCATCAAAGGCGCCACCGTCGCCGAGAACATCGCCTACGGCGCACCCGCGGCAACCCGCGCGCAGATCGTGCGGGCCGCCATCGCCGCCGACGCCGACCCCTTCATCCAGTCCCTGCCCGATGGATACGACAGCGTCCTCGACGATGGTGGACTCACCCTCTCGGGCGGGCAGCGGCAGCGAATCGCCATGGCGCGCGCCATGGTTCGTGACACCCCGGTTCTCATTCTCGACGAACCCACCTCGGGCCTCGACGACGCCAGCGTGGGACGCATCCTGGCCCCGCTGGCCCGGATCGCGGCCGGCCGCACCACCCTGCTGATCACGCACGATCGCCGCGTCACCGACCTCGCCGATCGCGTCGTCGAACTGCGCGACGGCCGCCTGCGCGACCGCTCGCCGTGGATCGTTCCGGAGGATCTGCCCACCGTGCCGGCCGATCGTGGTACCCGGCTATTCGTACCCGCTGCCGGATAGCCGCACCATATGCACCGATACACATAGGCACTTCGTTGCATAGTGTGTTGGTGCACTGATACCGTGCACATATGGCGCTGGAGCACGCGATCATGGTCTCGTTGGCCGAACGCCCGGGCACCGGGTACGAGATCAGTCGGCAGTTCGACCGGTCGATCGGGCATTTCTGGTCGGCCACCCATCAGCAGATCTATCGGACCCTGCGCAAGCTCCACGCCGACGGTCTGGTCTCCTACGAACCGATCGCGCAGGACGGACGACCCGACAAGAAGGTGTATTCACTGTCGGACAGCGGCCGGGGTGCCCTGCACGCCTGGGTCACCACCCCGACACCCATCCAGCAGCTGCGCGACGACCTGGGACTCAAGATCCGCGCGGCACACCGCGACGACCTGCCCGAGTTGATCGCCGAACTGCAACGTCACCGCGAGCTGCACGTCGCCCGACTGCACCTATATCAGGGTTTCGAGAAGGACGACTATCCCGCGCCCGACTCCCTGTCCGGCCGGCGGCTGCATCAGTACCTGGTACTGCGCGGCGGCGTCCGCATCGAAGAGGCCTTCATCGACTGGTGCGACGAGGTGGTCTCGGCGCTCCAACGTGAGCTCGACGAAAATCCCTGATCTGCACCGTATCTCGGCAACTCCCAGACATCGCATTCCACATTCCCGGCATTGCCACCCACCAAGAAAGGTGACTCGATGACAGCCCCATCGACCGACCGCAATCCGCATTTCCCCAACCTGTTCGAACCTCTCGACATCGGCGGGATGACCATCAAGAACCGCATCATCATGGGGTCGATGCACACCGGTCTCGAGGACCGGATCTGGGACACCGACAAGCTCGCCGCATACTTCGCCGAGCGGGCGCGCGGCGGCGCCGGACTCATCATCACCGGCGGATTCGGCACCAGCCGCACCGGCCTCCTGATGGCCTTCGGTGGCAAGATGACGAACTCCGTCGACATGTACCGGCATCGCCGGGTCACCAAGGCCGTGCACCGCGAGGGCGGCAAGATCGCCATGCAGCTGATCCACGCCGGCCGCTACGGCTACACCCCGTTCAAGGTGGCACCGGGCAAGGAACCGTCCCCGATCCATCCGTTCAAGCACCTGCGGATGACCGAACCGATCATCCAACACGTCATCAAGTCCTTCGGGCAGTCGGCCAAGCTCGCTCGCGAGGCCGGATATGACGCGATCGAGATCATGGGCGGCGAGGGCTATCTGATCAACCAGTTCCTCTGCCCGCACACCAACGACCGCACCGACAAGTGGGGCGGCAACACCGAGAACCGTCAGCGGTTCCTCGTCGAGGTGATCAAGGAGATCCGCCGGCAGGTCCCCGCCGACTACCCGGTCATCCTGCGGCAGTCGATCGCCGACCTCATCCGCAAGGGCCAGACCTGGGACGAGGTCGCGCTGATGGCCCGCAAGGCGCAGGAGTTCGGCGTCGACGCCATCAACACCGACATCGGCTGGCACGAGGCCCAGGTACCCACCATCGTGACCTCGGTGCCGCGTGGGGCGTTCGTCAAGTTCACCGAACGTCTGCGTGACGAGGTGTCGATCCCGCTGATCACCGCCAACCGGATCAACACCGCGGAGTTGGCCGAGGAGATCCTCGAGCGCGGCCGCGTCGACGCGATCCAGATGGCCCGCCCGTTCCTGGCCGACCCGGAACTGGCCAACAAGGCCCGCGACGGACGATCCGACGAGATCAACACCTGTATCGGGTGCAACCAGGCCTGCCTCGACCACGCCTTCGTCGGCAAGCACGTCTCGTGCCTGGTCAATCCGCGGGCCGGCCGGGAGACGACGCTGCTGCTCGGCCCGACCCGCCGCGCCAAGCGTGTCGCGGTCATCGGTGCCGGACCGGCCGGGCTGTCGGCGGCAGTCGCCGCCGCCGAACGCGGCCACAAGGTCGACCTGTACGAGGGCGGTAGCGCGATCGGCGGCCAGTTCTCCATCGCCTCACGCATTCCCGGCAAGGAGGAGTTCCACGAGACCATCCGGTACTTCACCCGTCGTCTCGAGGTGCTCAAGGTGACCGTGCACCTGAACACCCGCGTCAGCGCCGACGACATCATCGCCGAGAAGTTCGACGAGGTCATCGTGGCCACCGGAGTCACCCCTCGTATCCCGAACATCCCCGGCGTCGACCACCCGATGGTCATGTCTTACGCCGACGCCGTGCTCGGACGCCGCGAGATCGGCAAACGAGTGGCCGTGATGGGTGCCGGTGGTATCGGATTCGACGTCAGCGAGTTCCTCACCACCGACGAGTCCCCCTCGCTGAATCTCAAGGAATGGGAACAGGAGTGGGGCGTCACCGAGGACGGCGAGAAGCCCGGATTCGTCACCAAGCCGCGGCCTCTGCCCCCCATTCGCCAGGTCTACATGGTGCAGCGCAAGACCGGTAAGCAGGGCAAGACGCTGGGCAAGACCACCGGGTGGGTGCATCGCGCGCAGATGAAGATGAAAGGCGTGGAACAGATCTCGGGTGCCACCTACGACAAGATCGACGATCAGGGCCTGCACCTGAGCTTCCACGACGAGGAAGGAAAGGTCACCGAGACCCGCGTCCTCGAGGTCGACAACGTGGTGTTGTGCACCGGACAGGAATCGGTCCGTGACCTCGTCGATCCGCTGACGCTGGCCGGGGTGACCACCCATGTGATCGGTGGCGCCGACCTCGCGTCCGAACTCGACGCCAAGCGCGCCATCCGGCAGGGCACCGAGGTGGTCGCCGGCATCAACTGACGAGCCGCGACCCTTCGCGCTGGACGAGGCACACCCTTCCCACTGGACGAGCCGCACCCTTCCCGCTGGACGAGCCGCCCCGGAGCGATAGCGGGCGATAGCGGAGGGGCGAGTCGAGACCCGGTGACCAGGGCTGACGACGCGCGGGCGGTCGAGATGCCGGCGCTGGCTACGATACGACTCATGCCAGTGCCTGCACCGTCGCACACCGCCCGCGCCGTCGTCACCGGAGCGTCGTCCGGGATCGGAATGGCCCTCGCCCGGGTACTCGCCCGGCGGGGGCATTCGCTCATCGTGGTGGCCCGCCGCGGCGACATCCTCGAGGACCTCGCCGAAGAACTCCGCGCACGTCACGACATCACCGTCGAGGTCCGCCCCACCGACCTCTCCGATCCGACCGCGACCGGCATTCTGGCCGCCGAACTCGCCGGCCGGGAGATCTCGATCCTCGCCAACAACGCCGGGATCGCGACGTTCGGTCCGGTGGTAGAGCTCGACGCCGACTACGAGCGCGCGCAGGTCCGCCTGAATGTCGTTGCGGTGCATGACCTCACACTCGCGGTACTCCCTCAGATGGTGCAGCGCGGTGCCGGTGGCATCCTGATGGCCGGCTCGGCCGCGGGTAACATGCCGATCCCCCACAATGCCACCTATGCCGCCACCAAGGCCTTCGTGAACACCTTCAGCGAATCGCTGCGCGGTGAGGTCGGCGGACAGGGTGTGCACGTCACGCTGCTCGCTCCCGGGCCGGTCCGCACCCAGACCCCGTCGGCAGAGGACGCGTCCGTCGTCGACAAGCTCGTCCCCGATTTCCTCTGGCATTCCAGCGCCAAGGTCGCCGAGATGAGCCTGGATGCGTTGGAACACAACAAGATGCGCGTCGTCCCGGGCACCCTGTCGAAGGCGATGTCGGTGGCCGGCGGATACAGCCCACGCGCCGTTGTCGCACCGATCGTGGGAACGTTCTATCGCAAGCTCGGAGACGGTTGAATCGGCGAAGAGTGACGTCACCGTCGTCTATCCCGAGTCGCGACAGTCCCTCCTCGACATCGGTTGTGGCACAGCAACGGTCGAGGTGTTGTGTGCGTCGGGCATCCCACGGGTGTTCGGCGATGAGATCCGCGGTCACCGTAGACTCGTGATCTCCGGCCTGCGGGTAGAGTTCGGCGCACACGTCTATCTGGGTGCCCTATGGCTCATGCCGCCTGACGGTGCCGTGCTCCTCGGCGACCCCACATCCCTCTGCTTCGTGAATTCGTCACTGGATCAGTATGTTTCAACGGCTCACACGGTGACCGACCTGGCCGCGAGATTCCGGCGGCACGACTCCGAGCGCTGGGAGCACGATGCCGAGGAGATGATCACCGCGGTCGCACGAATCGATCGGGAAGCCGCACGCGCGGGCACGTACTGAGACTCGGTCAGGGAGTCGATGTCGATCGGCGACTGGGCATCCGAGAGCGAGTGAGGGGCGACCGCAGACGACCCGCTACCTCCGTCGCCGACCCGTCCCGAAGATCGCCCGGCTGAACTCGCGTCCGGCGGCACTGGCGGCCGACCGCAGGAAACTCTGCATCGGCTTGCTGGTCAGCACCTCGGTCAGCATGCCCGGCTCCTCGGGTTGCGGCTTGGGCGCAGGAGCCGGCTTCGGCGCCGGTGTCGGTACCGGTGCGGGCACGGGCGCATCCGGCGACTCCCCCGGCGCGAGGGTCTTGGCCGCCAACTTCTCATAGGCAGATTCCCGGTCGATCGCCTGACCGTACTTGGCGTAGAGCGGGCTCGCCTTCGCAGCCGCGGTAATGCCTTCGGCGCCAACGGCTTCCATCGACGACCGCGGTGCGCGGACAACGGTCCAGGCCACCGGGGTGGGTGCCCCCTTCTCCGAGAGCACCGTCACCACCGCCTCGCCGGTCCCCAGCGACGTCAGCACCTGATCGAGCTTGTACACCTCCGAGACCGGGTAGGTCTTCACCGTCTTGGCGAGCGCCTTCTGATCGTCAGGCGTGAACGCGCGCAACGCATGCTGGATGCGGGCGCCGAGTTGGGAGAGCACCTCGTTGGGGATGTCGGTGGGAAGCTGCGAGCAGAAGAAGACGCCGACGCCCTTGGATCGGATGAGCTTGACGGTCTGCACGACCTGTTCTTTGAACGCCTTGGACGCATCGGCGAACAGTAGATGCGACTCGTCGAAGATGAAGACCAGCTTGGGTTTGTCCAGATCGCCGACCTCCGGCAGGAACTCGAAGAGATCGGCCAGAATCCACATCAGGAAGGTGGAGAACAGTGCGGGACGTGCGGCCTGCGCACCGAGTTCGAACAGGGTGATGATGCCCTGCCCATCGGGCGTGGTGCGCAACAGATCCGCCGGTTCGATCTCCGGCTCACCGAAGAAGGTGTCCCCGCCGTCGGCCTCCAGGTTGGTCAGCGCGCGCAGAATGACGCCCGCGGTCTGGGTGGAGACGCCACCGATGGCCTTGAGTTCGGGCTTGCCCTCGTCGCTGGTGAGGTAGGCGATGACCGACCGCAGATCCTTGAGGTCGAGCAGCGGCAGACCCTTCTGGTCGGCCCAGTGGAAAATCAGGCCCAGCACCGACTCCTGGGTGTCGTTGAGCCCGAGAACCTTTGACAGCAGGATCGGTCCGAAGGAGGTGATTGTCGCGCGGATCGGGACGCCGACCCCCTCGGCACCCAGCGAGACGAACTCCACCGGATGAGCGGCGGGCTGCCAGTCGTCACCGGTTTGGGTGGCGCGCGCGGTGATCTTGTCGTTGCTTGTTCCCGGATTGCTCAGTCCCGACAGATCACCTTTGATGTCGGCCATCACCACCGGCACCCCGTTGGACGACAACTGCTCGGCGATCAGCTGCAGCGTCTTGGTCTTGCCGGTACCGGTGGCACCGGCAACCAGGCCGTGGCGATTCATCATCGCCAGCGGGATGCG
The DNA here is from genome assembly GCF_053605205.1 of Gordonia sp. NPDC003950. Taxonomy (NCBI): domain Bacteria; kingdom Bacillati; phylum Actinomycetota; class Actinomycetes; order Mycobacteriales; family Gordoniaceae; genus Gordonia; species Gordonia sp. NPDC003950. Next base: position 176,894 of record NZ_JBSGIT010000004.1, read on the forward strand.
GACCCGCGCGCTCGGATCGACCGTTCCGTCGACACTCACCGCCCCCACCTCGAGTGCCGGGCCGGTGAAGGCGTAGCCGCTGGCGATGGTCTGGGCCGGAGACAGTGCGTCGGTCACGGTGCCACCTTACGGGCCGGATCGGAGGTTGGCGTGAAGCTCGACCGACAGGGTCCAAAGGCCCTACCCCGCAGCAAGGGCCGAGGGCGGGTATGTGCGTTGGCTAAGGTTGACGGGTGCAGGACAAACTGGTGTGGATCGATTGCGAAATGACGGGGCTGCGACTCGACTCGGACAAACTGATCGAGATCGCGGCGCTGGTCACCGATGGTGACCTCAACATCCTCGGCGACGGCGTCGACGTCGTCATCCATGCCGACGACGCGGCTCTCGCCGCGATGCCCGAGGTGGTCCAGAAGATGCACGCCTCATCCGGGCTCACCGAGGAGGTGCGTCGTTCCACCGTCAGCCTGGCCGAGGCCGAGAAGCAGGTCCTCGATTACCTGCGCCGCCACATCAGCACCGCGGGCACCGTCCCCCTCGCGGGCAACTCCATCGCCACCGACCGCGGATTCATCTCCCGCGACATGCCCGACCTCGACGCCTACCTGCATTACCGCATGGTCGATGTCAGCTCGATCAAGGAGCTGTGCCGCCGCTGGTACCCGAAGATCTACTTCGGCCAGCCGGAGAAGGGGCTGGCCCACCGCGCGCTCGCCGACATCCGCGAGTCGATCCGGGAGCTCCGCTACTACCGCGCGGCGGCCTTCGTGGCCGAACCCGGCCCCGACAGCGAGACGCTCGCCCACATCGTCGCCGACCTCGGCCCGGCCTGAACACGCTGGTCACAAAGCGATTGGTATTCGACGCCCACTATTCGCTAGAGTATGAGCCTGGCTCTGGAACCCGGCGAGAAATCCCTGGTTCCCGACGCCGATGGTGGATGTAGTTCAGTTGGTAGAGCACCAGGTTGTGATCCTGGCTGTCGCGGGTTCGAGTCCCGTCATCCACCCCGACACGAGAAACGCCCCGCCTCAACCGGCGGGGCGTTTCTCGTGTCACCTCATCCAAACGGTCATCAGCCGGCCGCACGACCATCGCGATGATGCCGTCGACAGAGCGCCCGATACATCATCGGCGCGTCGTCGGTGTCACCCACCGCCACCAACTCGCCCGAGCGCACCACCACCCCGTCGATGACGCGCGCGTTCAGGAAAGCCGGCCGTCCGCACCAGCACAGGACAATGGCCTGCATGCGGTGCACCTCGTCGGCCAGTTCCACCAGGCGCGCCGAACCCGGGAACAGGACGCTTCGGAAATCGGTGAGCAAGCCGAAGGCGAAGACGTCGATCGCAGCGTCGTCGACGAGACGCGCCAGCGCCTCGACGTCGTCTGCGGTCAGGAATTGTGCTTCGTCACACACCACGTAGTCCAGGCCGTCGCGAGCGGCGTGCGCGGTCAGCACAGCGTGCAGGTCCAGCCCGTCACCGAAGACCACCGCGTCGGCGGCCAGCCCGATACGGCTGGTCACCCTGGGTTCGCCGGAGCGGTCCAGGGTGGTGATGAGGACTCCGCGGCGCCCCTGTTGCCCCTGGTTGAAGTGCGTTTGCAGCGCGAAAGTCGACTTCCCCGCACCCATCGGACCGTGGTAGAAGATCAGTCTCCCGAATGCCGTCACGAGCGGCTCGGACGGTGATGCGACAGTGCCGACATTGTTCGATGATGGCGCACTGCGTCCACTCCTGCCGGTCGAGGACTGTGCGAACCTCTCCGATTCGTCGTTGTTCATCTTCATGCTCTAATCTGCGCGTCATGCTCGAGGACCTCAACAAGGCAGCCAAGAAGGTGGGCCTCAACGTTGCCCCCGGTAAGAAGAAGGACCGCTTCTCGGTCCGCAAGGTCAAGACCGGCAAGCTCATCGCGAAGAACATCGACGCCGACGAGGTGAAGTCGATCATCAAGGATCGCAAGTAACTTCGGTTCTCCTGCAACTCACGCTATCGACGCATCGGGGGGTGCGATCGATAATCGGTGGCGCCGAAATGCGCCCACAGCCTACGGTGACGTCATGACCCCGAACGAATCCGGCCCACCCGAATCCGGCCCACCCGAATCCGACGCGGCCGAGCCGATTCGCGATCGTCTCCGGACCGCTCTGCGAGCTGCCATGCGCGCACGAGATCGCGCCGCGGTCTCTGCGATCCGTGCCACCCTGGGCGCCATCGACAACGCCGAATCCGAGGGCATACCCGCCGGACGGGCCGGTGCCATCGAATCCGCGGAACTCGGTGTCGGCGCCGCCGAGGCGCGACGCCGTGCCCTCACCGAGACAGAGATGGCGGCGCTGGTCGACGCCGAGATCGCCGATCTCGACTCAGCCGCGGCTACCCACGAACGTGCCGGCGCGCGCGACCGTGCGGCAGAGTTGCGTCGTGGCGCAGCCGGACTGCGCGCACTTCGCTGACTGACGCCCTCACCCTGGCGCCGATCCGTACCTTCACCCACTCCGTGTATTACGCTGTTACGTAGTTACGGATCTGGGAAGGGAACGGCATGCGCATCTGGGCAACCGTCGTCCTCACCGTCGCGGGCCTCGTTGTCGCGACCGTCCCGACGGCATCTGAGTCACCACACGCCGAGGCAGCACCAGCGATGGCCGGGTGCGCTGCGCCCCCACCGCCCGATGTCTCGACCACGCAGGGCTGGATCGGTTACCTCGCGGCCCATCCCGACGACTACGGTCTGGCGATCACCACCGCCGACGGGCAGGACTTCGGCCACAACATCGGCGTGCGGTTCCCGACCGCGTCGGCCATCAAGTTGGTCCACCTGGCCGCCTACGCGCAGGCCGTCGCGCGGGGAGACCTGCATGCCGAGGACACCGTCGGCGTCGACGAGTGGGAACAGTGGTACTTTCCGCTCGACGGAGGTGCGCACCGGGAATCACTGCGGTACTTGGGGATTCCGGAGGTCAACGGGGTTGCCGTCGACCGGACCCGTCGGGTGAGCTACCGGCAGCTGGTCGACGTGATGATCCGGTTCTCCGACTCCGCCGCACCGGACGTCCTCCGGGAACGGCTCGGGGACGGCGCACTGCTCGCGATCATGCGCGCCTACGGTCTCGGCGACGAGACTCCCGGTCTCCTCGGCCTGTACCTGGGTCTCCTCGACCCGACGGTTCACACTGCGGCCCAACGGGATTCGGACGCTCGACGCTACCGGCACGACCCGGCCTATGCGGCACACATGCTCTCCCTGGCCGCAACGGCCCCGCCGCTGACGGTCGCCACCGATTCGACCATCGATGCAACGCCCGGCTCACTGCATGCGCTCATGTCCGCGATCGCCCGTGGGACCCTCGGGCCGGGTGCGGCGATCGCACGGAACGTCCTGGAGTACCAAGGCGTGTCACCCGATGGCGGGATACTCGGCTTCAAGGGCGGAAGTCTGCCGGGAATCCTGACCGAGGTGTTCGAGTACCGGTTCGCCGATGCCCGGATCGCGGTCGGCACCTTGATGGTCCGCGGCCTCTCCCCCGACGACGCCGCGCGGAACGACTTCGCCCACCAGCGCCTGCTTCTCGGCGCGCTCACCGATCCGCAGGTGACCGCTGCATTACGATGCGTGGTGTGAGTGACCTCGAGTCCGAGCTGCACGAGCTCGCCGCGCGGGTCGACCGGCTCGAGGAGACGCTACGCGGCGGTGGTTCGCCACGACCGGGCACCGCGCCACCCGATGGTCCGGGCCCTCCCGGCACCGACACGCCCGGCGCCACCACCGGCGCGCAGACCGTAGGTTATTTCGGCACCGTCGATCTGGCCGGTCCGGTGCAGTGGAGCATCCACTACGACGCCACCGCGGCATTGGACCTCCCCACCGAATCGTCCGCGGCGGTCTTTGCCGCGCTGGGCCACCCGGCCCGCCTGGAGATCGTACGAATCCTGCTGCGCGGCAACGCTTCGGTGACCGATCTCCAGGCGGCCGGCGACTTCGGGACGTCCGGCCAGCTCTACCACCACCTGAAGATCCTCACCGCGGCAGGAGTGGCGAGCAAGCTCGGACGCAACGAATACGGTATCGCCGCAACACATGTGGTTCCCACGCTGGTGGCGCTGGTGTCCGCGGCGGACATCAGCGGATCACTGTAGGACCGCATCCGACAACGGCACTCCCCAACTGCGGCCGTACCAGTCGAGCAGCCGTCGGTTGATCAGACGTCGATCGGGATACTCGGGCAGGTCGGCTTGCGCGGCCAATCGGGCCAACTCCACCACCGATGCATCCGCCCGATCCAGCGCTTCCTCCTTGGTGTGACGTCCGTGCCGGAGCTCGGTCAGCCACGTCCGGTCGGGTTCGGCGATGGGCAGCGTGATCCGACCGGTGGTCAGCAGCTCGACACCCTGAATACCCAAGCGCACCATGTGATACGCGAACTTGGAGTCGAACCCGTAGGCCTCGATCAACTCGGGCCGGTTGGTCCGCTGAGCTCGGATGCCGAGCAGCTTCTCCTTCTGCGAGGTGAGGTAGCCGACGAAGCGTGCGGCGACCTGCCGCGACAGGAACATCGACGCCGACTCCTGTAGCTCCCGGCCGATGTCGTTGCGGTACACCAATTCCTGCTCCGGAATGAACAGCAGCAACAGGATCGTCGGATTGCCGTCGGCGGCCAGCCGCGCCCACTTGCGCAGGGAGTACACCACCAGGTCGAGATCCCCTGCGCCCGAGCGATTCCCGTCGGGTTGAGTGCGGTACTCGTACTGCTCGAACGGCATCCTCTGCAGACCCAGAACCCATTCGGGGCCTTCGATGCACACACCCATCTCGTCGCGGTCATCGCCACCGGTGGTCACGCCGTGCAGACCGGAGCCGACCTGCCCCCGAAGGATCAGGCCGTGCTCGGCGATCTGCCGGAAGTCCGCATTGTCGTGCTTGGTCACGCCGTCCAAGCTATCGCGGCACGCAAGCGAATAACCGCTCGCGCACACCCTCTCAGAGGGTGCGCGCGATGATCTCCTTCATGATCTCGTTGGTGCCCGCATAGATCTTCTGCACCCGCTGATCCGCCCACATCCGGGCGATCGGGTACTCGTTCATGTAGCCGTAGCCGCCGAAGAGCTGCAAGCACTCGTCGGCGACGACCATGGCCCGGTCGCTGGTCCACCACTTGGCCATTGCCACGGTCGGGATGTCGAGTTTGCCGTCGAGATGCTTGGTGATGCAGTCGTCAACGAAGACGCGCGCGATCTTGGCCTCGGTGGCCACCTCGGCGAGTTTGAACTTGGTGTTCTGGAACCCGAAGATGGGACGGCCGAACGCGGTTCGCTCCTTGGTGTAGGCCAGAGTGTGCGCCAGTGCGGTTTCCATGCCGGCCACCGAGGCGACCGCGATGATCAACCGCTCCTGCGGGAGTTGCTGCATCAGCTGGATGAAGCCCTGCCCCTCCTCTGTGCCGAGGAGATTGTCGACCGGCACGCGCACCCCGTCGAAGAACAGTTCGGAGGTGTCCTGTCCGCGCTGCCCGACCTTGTCGAGCACGCGCCCACGCCGGAATCCCTCTCGATCGGCTTCGACCAGGATCAGCGAGATCCCCTTGGCGCCCTCACTCGCGTCGGTTTTGGCGACCACGATGATGAGGTCGGCCTGACCCCCGTTGGTGATGAAGGTCTTCGAGCCGTCGATGACGTACTCGTCGCCCTGCCGGATCGCCTTGGTCTTGACGTTCTGCAGGTCCGATCCGGTGCCCGGCTCGGTCATCGCGATCGCGCCGACCACCTCGCCGCTGGCCATCTTCGGCAGCCAGGTCTTCTTCTGCTCTTCCGAGCCGTAGGACAGCAGGTAGTGGGCGACGATACCGTTGTGCAGGCTTGCGCCCCACGACGAGTCGGCCACGCGCGCCTGTTCTTCGATGAGGATGGCCTCGTGGGCGAAGCTGCCACCACCGCCGCCGTACTCCTCGGGGATCGACATGCAGAGCAGTCCGAGTTCGCCGGCCTTGTTCCACAGGTCGCGGTCGACGTGGTGCTGCTCGATGAACTTGTCGATGTTCGGCTTGATCTCCTTCTCGCAGAAATTGCGAGCAAGGTCGCGCAGTGCGGTCAGATCGTCGTCTTCCCAGGAAGAGCGTTCCACCATGGTGTGTGTCCCATCGTCACATGAACATGTCAGCGATGATCGTAACAGTGCCCACTGGCAGCATCCGGCCGGGCCGCTCAGGCGTTGCCCTTCGACCACACCGCCCACGGGATGTTCCAGTCACCGAGTCCGTCAGTTCCCGGAAGCGTGCCGCCCACCGTGTTCTTCACGACCACCGGATCACCGCGCAGGGTGTTGCGCATGACCCAGAGGGCGTTGTCGGGGCTCAGGTTCAGGCACCCGTGGCTGGTGTTGGTGTTGCCCTGTGCCCACACCGACCAGGGCGCGGAGTGGAAGAAGATGCCGCTGTAAGACATTCGCGTCGCGTAGTCGACGGGCGTGCGGTAGCCGTCGGCCGAACCGACCGGGACACCGTAGGTGGACGAGTCCATGATGATGTTGTCGTGCTTGTCCGATACCAGGTAGATGCCGTTGTCGGTCGGCGTGGCGTCCTTACCCATCGACGTCGGCATCGAGCGGATCGTCTTGCCATCCTGGACGAACGTCACCTGCTTGGTGTTGTCGTCGGCGGTGATCAACATCGAGCGTCCGACCTTGAAGGTCGCCTTGACGTTCTCCTGACCGAACAGGCCACCACCGAGGTCGATCCCGTAGGTGTTCACCGCGACGTTGACGGTGGTGCCCGGCTTCCAATACTCCTGCGGCCGCCAACGGACCTCGGTGTCACTGATCCAGTAGAAGGCACCCTGCACCGGCGGGTCGGTGGTGACCTTGATGGCCTCCTGCGCGGCACGACGGTTGGTGATCGACTCGTCGAACTTGACCGCGACCGGCTGCCCGACGCCCACCGTCTCGCCGTTGTCCGGGGTCAGGTAGGCCTGGGTGAGATTGTTCGGTGCGCGCGTGGTGAACGACACCTCGCGGGTGGTGGCACCGCCGACGCCGGTCGCATCCGCGGTCAGCGTGTAGGTGCGGTTGTAGCCGAGCGGTTCGCTACTGACCCAACGGGTTCCGTCCTCGCTCAACTCCCCGCCCACGGCCGACCCGTCGGCCTTGTTGATCCGGACGTTGGTCAGCGCACCCTCGCTGGCGACCACCGTGATCGGGGCGCCGGGCTGCACGCCGACGGCATCGTTGGCGAGGGGCTTGTTGCCCCATTCGGTGATCTCGAGGCCGGGCTTGAGCAGTTCGTCGTACAGGACCGAACTGCCGACGTTCGACGAATACTTCGATTCCGACGAGCACGACGTCACCAAGGCGACGATCGCCAGCAACAGCACACCGACCGCGACCGATGACCGCGAGCGATTCCGACCGATCCCCATAACTCTCCCACCTGCAACCATGACCACCAGCAATGCAATCCCCGCAATCCCGCACCAAGTGTACGAGATACCGGATATGTCGGAGTCCCACCCACACGCCCGCCGCTGTCGGCCGAATGACGTCCGACGGTGTTCGCGCGATGAGAGATCCTCGACATGAATGGACGCCCCGCACCAAGCGGGACGTCCATGTCGCTTTCGGGCGATCTTACCAAATTCGCCGGGTCCCCCGGCGCGGCGCGACGCGGTGTCAGCCGGCGCTCGGACCCGTCGTCGGAGCGGTCCCGGAGGTAGGTGCCGATGGCGCCTTCCGGCGGCGGCGAACCCTGACGACGAGGAAGAACACCACGGCGAACACCGCAACCGCGAGGATCACCCCGGCCAGGGTCGCGCCGCGAAAGCCGGGGCCGTCCACGTCCAGGATGCGTTCACCCGCGTGTGCCGCGCTGCTGTTACCGGCCACGATCGACAGCGTCAACAGATTCGGGATCGACACCACCACGGCGAGGACGATCAGCCCGATCGCCCAGTACCGTCCGCCACGCCAACGACGAGTCCACCAGATCGGCACCAGCAGCAACAGTGAGACGGAGGTGCAGACGAATCCGAACGCGAGGCCGTATCCGGTGCCCGAGGTGATGCTGCCGTCGACCATCGAACCGATGTGCTGCGCCCACTCCCGTGGCGCGAACGCCGCGAGGATGAAGTAGGTGATCACCAGCAGCACCGCGAGGATGCCGACGGCGATTGCCTTCCACGCCCACGAGGGCAGACCGTTCGAGGAGGTCGCCGGGCCGACCGGTGTCTTCGCGTTGTCGCTCATGACCACATCGTGGTGACCGGATCGGCCGATTGCCAACCTCGGCACGACACCGTGACCGCTTCGATATCGACCTTCGCGCTTCACGCTGGTCGTCGATGCTCGCGCGGGCCACTTGATGCCTTACCCGCGCGGGAGCCGTACAGAACGACGGGCGGAGCGCCGGGCACCCCGAAATGATCGAAGCCCCCGCCCGGATCATCCGGACGGGGGCTTGTCTGTGCGCCATCAGGGACTCGAACCCCGAACCCGCTGATTAAGAGTCAGCTGCTCTGCCAATTGAGCTAATGGCGCTTGGCGAACCGAGAGGAAACATTACATGACCGGTGCCCCAGAAATGAAATCGGCTGGTCAGGAGCGCATTCCGCTCGGTGTCGCACCGATCGTCAGGCGTTGCCCTTCTTCCAGACCGACCACGGGATGTTCCAGTCACCGAGACCGTCGTCACCCGGAAGGATCGGTCCCACAGCGTTCTTCACGGTGACGATGTCGCCGCGCAGTGCCGTGTTGAGGAACCATTCGGCGTTGTCCGGACTGACGTTCAGGCATCCGTTGCTGACGTCGTCGACGCCCTGGTCACCCAGCGACCAGGGAGCGGAGTGGACGTAGATGCCGCTGTAGGAGATCCGGGTCGCGTCGTACACGGTCTCGCGGTAGCCACCGGGCGAACTGACCGGCACCCCGTAGGTCGACGAGTCCATGATCACGCTCGGATCCCGTTCGGCCACAATGTAAACACCATTGTTGGTCGGGGTGGAGTCCTTACCCATCGAGGTGGGCATCGTGCGGACCACCTTGCCGTTGATCGACACGGTGATCTGGTGGGTGTTGTCGTCGGCGGACGCGATGAGGCTGCGTCCGACGGTGAAGTGGGTGCTCAGGTTGTTGTCGCCGTACACGCCGTCACCGAGGTCGATTCCCTTGGTGTTGACCTTGACGCTGACCTTGGTGCCCGGCTTCCAGTAGTGCTCCGGGCGCCACCGCAGCATCGAGTCGTTGACCCAGTAGAAGGCACCCTCGACCGGCGGGTCGGTGGTGACCTGGATGGCACGCTGCGCGTTGAGCTTGTTGGTGACCGGCTGATCGAAGTTGATCATCACCGGCTGCCCGATGCCGACGGTCTCCCCCTCTGCGGTCACGCTCGACGCCGACGCGGTCGACTCCGCCGAGGCGGTGGTGAACGTCAGCTTCTTGGCTCCGGCACCCTCGATGCCCTGGGCCGCCGCGGTCAGCGTGTAGTCCGACCCGAAGTCGAGGGCGTTGGTCGCGGTCCACGTGGAGCCGTCGGCGGAGACGGTGCCGGCAACCGGCCCGTCGTCGCCGGTGACGACGACCGACTTCAGGCTCCCGTCATGGGCGGTCACCGTGAGCGGCGCACCCGGCATCACTCCTACCGCGTTGTCCTTCACCGGGCGATCGGCCCACCCGGTGACGGCGATACTCGGCTGCCCCAACGAACTCAACGCCGGCGCATTCCCGACCGCGTCGGAATACGACGACGACGCCGTGCAACCTGGCAAAACGGTCACAACAGCGCCGGCGGTGAGTAGGAGGAGTGCGTGTCGGGCGTTGACGCCCCGCACCCGGGTCACCTCATGACCTTGCGAATGACGAGAATGACGACAACCGAACCGACACCGGCGATGGCGTACTTCACCGCGGGCTTGTTCACGAACGCCAGAGCCGCGCTCTTGGCGTCCTCGGTCAGGCGCTGCGGGTTCGCCCGAGCAGCCAGGGTGTCGAGTGTGCTGGCCAGTTCCTCGCGAGCCTTCGCGATGTCCTGTTCGATACGGTCGGTATCCCCGGCCACGTGGTCCTCCAAAACTTCTTACCAACGGAAAAATTACCCGACGAACAGCACCCGACACCGGCACCGGGCCGGGTTCGGGACTGCTGACACAACGCGCCCGCACCCGGATGAAGTTCCCGGCGCGGACGATTGCTGCGTGAGCGCCATCTCAGGCTACGCCATGACCGCTGCTGAGCATGGACGTTGATCGGCTAGCCTGGCGTCATGTCCGAGTCACATCGCCTCGCCGTCGGCGACCCCGCACCCGCCTTCTCACTCCCGGACGCAGAGGGAAATACGGTTTCGCTCGCCGACTACGCAGGGCGAAAGGTGATTGTGTACTTCTACCCGGCCGCCGCCACCCCCGGGTGCACCAAGCAGGCCTGCGACTTCCGCGACAGTCTGTCCGAGCTGAACGGCGCCGGCATCAATGTGATCGGAATCTCACCGGACAAACCGGCAAAGCTCGCGAAGTTCGCCGAGGCCGAGGGCCTCACGTTCCCCTTGCTGAGCGACCCGGACAAGGAGGTGCTCACCGCATGGGGCGCCTTCGGCGAGAAGAAGCTCTACGGCAAGGTCGTTACCGGCGTCATCCGGTCGACGTTCGTCGTCGACGCCGACGGCACCATCGCCCTGGCCCAGTACAACGTCCGCGCCACCGGTCACGTCGCCAAACTCCGTCGCGACATGAAGCTGGACTGACCGCGTAGCCGACGATGACCGCGCAACCGCTGATCCCCCGCAAGAGGCCGACTCAGGAACGCAGCAAACGCAAGTTCTCCGCGATGCTCTCGGCCGCGCGCGATCTGCTCACCGAGGTCGGGTTCGAATCACTGACGTGCGAGGAGATCGCCTCCCGCGCAGACGTTCCCATCGGGACGCTGTATCAGTACTTCGCCAACAAGTACGTCATCGTCTGCGAACTCGACCGGCTCGACACGGTCGCCGTCCGCGAGGAATTGACAGCCTTCGCCTCGGAGGTCCCGTCGTTGGAGTGGCCGGTGCTACTCGAGAAGTTCCTCGATCACCTCGCCGCACTGTGGCGCGACGATCCGTCCCGGCGTGCGGTGTGGCTCGCAGTGCAGTCCACCCCGGCCACCCGGGCCACTGCGTCGCAGAACGAGCGGGTGCTCGCCGAGCAGGTGGCGCGGCTGATCGCGCCGCTGACCCCGTCACAGCGCGATCGCCGCGACATGATGTCGCAGGTCCTCGTCCACACCGCGTACTCGTTGCTGAGCTTCTCCGTGCAGGACGGTCACGATCATCCGGAGACCGTCAGCGAACTCAAACGGATGCTCGCCGGATACCTGCTCCTCGAGGAATCCACCTCGACCATGTGAGGCGAGACGGTGAGACAAGACCGGGCCGCCACAGCGGTGTGGCGGCCCGGACGTCGGGGGTGATGGACCCGCTGCTCAGCCGGCTCCCTCGATGATGGCGACGGCCGCCGCCGACGGACCGTCGTGCGTCAGCGACACGTGCACGAGGGTGTCACGCAGGTGCTCGGCGATCTCGCCGGCCAGCCGGATGGCCGGACGGCCCCAGTTGTCGGTGATCACCTCGATGTCGCTGTGCCGGATCAGCGGCAGCAGTGGCGACCGCGCGAAGCGGCTGACCGACCACGCCTTGACGACGGCTTCCTTGGCGGCCCAGCGGGCGGCGAGGTGACGGGCATCCTCACCGGTTCCGGCGGCAGAGTCCCGCCGCTCCCCGACCGTGAACCGGTCGGAGAACGTGGTACCCGGTTGGGATAATTGCTCGGCGAACTCGGGGACGGACACGATGTCGATCCCCACTCCCAGTACGGCCATGTCTCAGCTCACGCCCGATCCGGACACGGCATCGCCGTAGGCACCCGAGGTGCCCAGGCGCACAGCCGGATCCAGCAGCAGGTCGGCCTCGGCGTCGTGCTCGTCACGGGCCTCGTCGAACCGGCGGTTCGGCGGGCGACGGTAGGCTGCCTCGCCACCGCACATCGCCTGCAGCAGACGCTGGCTGCCGTTGCGCTCCCGCTCGGCGGCCCGGCGACGGTACTCGTCCCGCTCGGCCGGGTCCAGCGAGGCGATGAACGCCTCCGGATGGACGACCGCGATGAGTCCCGACACGTGACCGAAGCCGAGGCTGGTGAGCAGACCGGCCTTGAGCGGGAAGCGATCTCCCAGACGCAGGGTCTCCCGCGCCCACACCAGATGCGGGTACTCGGCCATCTTCTCGTCGACGCAGTCCAGACTGCGGTTGGGCGGGATGACGCCGTCGCGCAGCACCTGGCACAGCCCGATGAGCTGGAAGGCCGCGGCACCACCCTTGGCGTGGCCGGTCAGCGACTTCTGCGACACCACGAACAGCGGCGCGCCCTCGCTCCGGCCGATCGCCGCCGCGAGCCGCTCGTGCAGTTCGGATTCGTTGGGGTCGTTGGCCCGCGTGGATGTGTCGTGCTTGGAGACCACCGCGACGTCGTCGGCGGAGACACCCAATGCATTGAGCGCGTTGGCCAGCGGCGAACTCAGCGCACCGCGGGCCGCGCCCAGGGCACCGAGGCCGGGGGCCGGGATGGAGGTGTGCACGCCGTCGCCGAAGCTCTGCGCCCAGCCCACCACACCGAGGACCGGCAGACCCATCTGCGCCGCGACGTCGCCGCGGGCCAGCAGAATCGTTCCGCCACCCTGGGATTCGACGAATCCGCCGCGTCGACGGTCGTTGGCCCGCGAGTAGCGGCGCTCGTCGATTCCGCGGGCGGCCATCTTGGCCGACTCCGCGGTCGCGGACATGTCACCGAATCCGACGATGCCCTCGATGCCGAGGTCGTCGAAGCCGCCGGCCACCGCGAACAGTGCCTTGCCGAGCCGGATCTTGTCGACGCCCTCTTCCACCGACACCGCGGCGGTGGCGCACGCGGCGACCGGGTGGATCATCGCGCCGTAGCTACCGACGTAGGACTGGACCACGTGGGCGGCAACGATATTCGGCAGGGCCTCCTGCAGGATGTCGTTGGCCTTGGACTCACCGAGAATGGTGTTGATGTAGAGCTCGCGCATCGAGGTCATGCCGCCCATGCCGGTGCCCTGGGTGTTGGCCACCAGACCGGGGTGCACCCAGCGCATCAGTTCGCTCGGGGTGAAGCCCGACGAGAGGAACGCGTCGACGGTGGCGACCAGATTCCACAGCGCCACCCGGTCGATCGACTCGACCATGTCGGCGGAGACGCCCCAGCGAGTCGGATCGAATCCGGTGGGGATCTGACCACCGACGGTGCGGGTCAGGGTGAACGTGCGCGGCACCCGGATCTCGGTGCCGGCCAGTCGTGTGACCTGCCATTCGCCGGACTCCTCGTCGGCGACGACGCGGGTGCGTTCCGGGTCGGCGGCGGCGAAGGCGCGTGCCTCGGCCTCCGAGGACACCGAGAAGGTGAGGTCCTCGTCGAGGAACACCGATGTCAGCAGCGGTGAGGTGTTGTCGATCATGGCGCCGTCGTCGGCGTAGCGACGGATGCCGCAGCGTTCGACGACCACGTCGTGATAGCGCTCGGCGATGTCGGCCTCGGCCACCGGATCACCGGATTCGGTGTCGTACCAGCCCGGCTTGGGCGCGGTGTCCCAGGTGATCAGGCCGGTGTTCCAAGCGAGTTCGAGAACACCTGCGGCCGAGAGCTTTTCGTCGACCTCCATCTCGAATCGGGTGCGCGCCGAGCCGTACGGTCCGAGCTCACCGGCACCGACGATGACGACCATGTCCTCCGGCCGGGCGTCGATGCTCGGCCACTGCGGCGTCATCCCCGCGGTGGCGCGTGCCGGTGCGGGCAGGGCCGCGACGGTGACCGGGGCGTCGGCCGCATCCTCGTCGGCCTCTTCGACCGCGTCGGCTGCCGCTCCGGCAAGGGCTTTCAGGTCGATCGACGGGTCCAGGCCGCCGGTGAAGTCGGCAATGACCGCCGCCTCCTCGGCCGTGACACGGGTGTCGGAGTCGCACAGTCCGAGCAGGTTGGCCGCCATCTCATCGGTGGTCCAGGTGCGCACACCCGCGGCCTCCACGGCGTCGACCATGCCGTCGTTGTGGCCCATCAGACCGGTACCCTTGACCCAGCCGATCAGAGCGTGCGCGAGGGTGGTCTTCGAGCCCCAGGATTCCTCTGCGCCCCAACGGGTCACGAGCGCATCGAGGGCAGCCTTGCTCTCGCCGTAGGCGCCGTCACCACCGAACATGCCGCGGTTGGGCGAGCCCGGCAGCACGACGTGCAGGCGGGCGGCGATGTCGTGGTCGGCACCGATCTCCGAGAGCCCCGCGATCAGTCGCTCGACCGACCACAGCAGCACCTTCATCTCCAGTTCGGCACGGCCACCGGCGTCGGTGAGGTCACCTGCCACCCGCGGAGCGGCGAACGGGAACAGCAGCGTCGGCTTCATCGCCGGCTTGACCACCGCGGTGGTCCCGCCCAGGTTCTCGGTCTGCTCACCGCCCAGCCAGGCCGCGAGTTCGTCGATGTCGGTGTAGGCGGCCATGTTGGCCGGCGCCACCCACAGCGCCGCGTCGTGGCGGGCGTTGTCGCGGAAGAGCTTCTTGTAGAACGCCAGTCGCGACGAGTCCAGACGCGAGGTGGTGGCCACCACGGTGGCGCCGCCGGCCAGCAGGCCCGCGACGACCGATGCGGCGATCGATCCCTTGCTCGCGCCGGTCACCACGGCGACCTGATCGGCGAACTGCCCCTGACCGGGCTCCTCGGCGGCGGCCGCGATGGCACCGTAGAGGCGGGCATGCACCGGATGCCCCTCCGCGGCCGCCTTGGACTGCCACCAGCCGGCGTGCACGGCGACGGTGTGACCGGCGCCGACGAAACGTGCGACCTGCGCGTCGACATCGAGGTCGGCCTCGTCAGCCAGCCACAGACGCACCAGATCCTCTCGCGCGGTGGCCCAGCGGTCGTCGATGAGCACCACTTTGGCCTCGTCGAAGGCCGGTGCCACGGTGCGCGCCCAATCCGAGCCGAGCTCGTCACTGACCCGCTGTGCCACCACGGCATTGGGATCGTCGGCGGCCTCCGGGGTGGAGACCTCCTCGATCAGACCGAGCTTGGCGAGCAGGGTGTTCGCGGCCGAGGCCAGCGCCCCGGAGCGGCCGGTGATCGCTTCGGTGAACTCGCCCAGCGCGGCCGCGTCGACGGTGGCCCCACCGCCGGATTCGGCGGCCGGCTTGGCCACCGCGATCCCGCGGGCGGCACCGGCGGCGACGACGGCCCGGTCGATCAGGCCGTCGAGCGCGTCGGTGTTGGCGACCGCGCCGTCGAGCAGGTCGCCGAGGTCACCGCCACGAACGCTGGCGCCGTCGCGGCTGCCCAACGCGAGCGCGACCTGGGTGTGCAGGGCCCAGCCGGGGCCCAGCTGCCAGACACCGGTCACCCGGTCGGTGATGTAGGACTGGCGCTTGCCGGTCGGGCCGATGACCTTGCGGATCTGGTCGCCGACCGCGTCGGTGAGCACCGTGCCCAGCGGGCGGTAGCCGCGGGCCAGGCTCTCCACGGTCGAGGCGAGCGCGCCCATGTCGGCTTCGGCGGCACCGTCGATGGCACCGAGGCCGAGTTCACCACCGATGTCGAGGAGCAGCTGATTGCGGCGTGAGGACACCCCGTCGCACAACGCCTCGATGGTGTCGGCGCCACCGATCTGATCAACCCGCATCTTGGTCCACAGCGCGATGACGGCCTTGACCGCATCCGCCGGGCCGAAGGAGATGTCGTCGGGACGGGGTCCGGAAGCCGCGGCCGGGGCCGGGGCGGGCGCGGCGGCAGGTGCGGCGGCCGCTGCCGGGGCGGCACTCTCGGTACCCGCATCGGCGGCCGGCTCGTCGGCCTCGTCCTCCGGTTCGGGGCCGGAGTCCTTGGCCAGGATGACATCCGAATCGCGTTCGAGGTTGACGACCTCGGTGGTGGCCGAGCCGTAGGCATCGAGCTTGAGGGTGTTGGTCGCCAGTCCCGACAGGGTCGGCGCGCCCTTCAGTCCGATTTCGACGAAGCGCTGGATGCCCAGGCCGTCACGTTCGGTGCCGGAGAACAGCAGATCCTGCGTCTCGATCCAGCGCACCGGGCTGGCGAACTGCCATGCGAGAAGTTCGATGAGGATGACGCGGGCCAGCTTGGCGGGCTGCGCGGACCACGAATCCCAATCCGCGAGAACCGCATTCAGCGGGTCGGAGGGGACCAACTCGGCGATCTCGGTGACGAAGTCCCGACCGAGGTTGAACATCCGCGGCACCAGGTTCGGGATGTAGTGGCCGATGAGGATCGACGGATCGAACTCCTCGGGCAGCAGCGCGTCGAGTTTGCCGCGAAATTCCGGGACACCGGCACGCAACACCGTGGAGTGGAAGGGAACATCGATGCCGGGCACCAGGATGAAGGAGCGCTTGCCCCCGAATTCGAGACGACGGCGCTCGATCTCCTCCTCGAGCACCTCGAGGCCACGCACCGTACCGACGAGCGCGTACTGCGAGCCGAGCAGGTTGAAGTTCACGACCTCGAGGAACTCGCCCGCCGAGTCACCGAACTCGCTCACCCAGGTGGCGACATCCTCGTCGGCCAGACCGAACTGGCTCGGCCGGATCGCGGCCATCCGATAGTCGCTGCGGCCCTGCTCATCTCGGGGAACGAGATGGTGCATGGCCTCGCCACGCTGGAAGACGACCTCCAGCACGGCCTCGAGCGGAAGCACTCCGGCGCAGGCGGCCAGCGCGTTGTACTCACCGACGGAATGCCCGCAGGTGATGGCGCCCTCGACGAAACCGCCCGACTCCTTGAGCTCGGCGATCTGCGCGACGCCCAGGGTCGCCATGGCGACCTGGGTGAACTGCGTCAGGTTGAGCACACCGTCGGGATGGCTGTAGGTGGTGCCGTTGGCGATCAGGGTGGTCGGGTTGTCCCGCACGACCGCGAGGATCGAGAAGCCCAGCGCCTTGCGGGTGTGCTTGTCGGCGCGATCCCACACTTTGCGTGCGGCCTTCGACCGCGAGCGGGCGTCGAGCCCCATGCCCTTGCTCTGGATGCCCTGGCCGGGGAACGCGTAGACGGTACGCGGCGCGGCGAGCAGTCCGGTGGCGCTCATCACGAGGTCGTCGCCGACCTTGGCGGTGACCTCGACGACCTCGCGGCCGGCGTCGAGTCCGACGCGGTCGACGCGGACACTGATCTCGTCACCGGTACGGACCATGCCGAGATACCGTGCGGTCCAACCGATCAGCGGACGCGGGGACGGGATGGGGTTCTTCGCATCGGTGGCGGTGACGACCTGCTGGGCTGCCGCCGACAACCACATGCCGTGCACGATCGGGTCGCCGAGACCCGCCAGACGGGCCGCGGAGGCGTCGGTGTGGATCGGGTTGCGGTCGCCCGAGACGCCGGCGAAACCGGTCATCCGCGACGGCGCGGTGATGGTCACCACGCGCAGGGTCTTGCGGGTGGCCGAACCCTCGTCGTCGAGCGCTCCGCCGGCCCGCGCCGGGTCGGTGAGTTCGGCGGCGCCGAGGCGTCCGCGGATCGCGAAGCGCTCATCCATCGTCGCGATCGTCGCATCGCCGGCACGCACCTCGACGGCCACCTCGACGACGCGTCCGACCTCGGTGTCGGCGACGGTTCCGGTGGTCGCGGTGACCGTCAGATCAGTTGCGGTGGTCGGGATGTCGCCGACGAGGCGGACCACGTGGTCGAGATGGACGAGGTCGAGCAGACCCTCGATGACCGAGCAGCCCTCGTCGGTGGTGGCCGCGCCGATGACGCTGAACACGCTCGGCCAGCAGGCGCCGACCAGGGTGTCGGGAACCGCGAAACCGAAGGGCTCCGACGGCGTCGTCGGATGCAGGTGCGCGGGCATCGTGTAACCGGTGACGGCGGCGTGGTCGGCCACCGAATCCGGGTTCCACGACACGGTGGTGGTGGAGGCACCGTCGGTGACCTGTGCCAGCAACCCACCGGCGGCGACGGTCAAGATCTCCCGCATCGCGGCGGCGGCATCGTCGGCGAGCACCAGCGGGCTGCCCCCGTCGCGCACCGACGAGTCGATCCGCATCGGGATGCGCACCGCGGCCGAGGAGATCGGGATGATCAGGTCGAAGCGCTCGTCGTCGACCTTCTCCAACACGGCACCGGAGGTCTCGTGTTCGGCGCGCTCGGGCGACACGACGGTCCACCGGTCGCGATCACCCAGGCGGGCAACGGGACTCGGGACGATGCGGCCGGCCCAGCTGACGTCGTCGGCCTCGAGCACCGTGGTGATCGAGCCGGCGTCGGCGACCAGCCCGGCCCGATGGCGTGAGTCGATCGCGACGGGCTGCGCGCCGGCGTCGGTGAGGTCGGTGGCCACCTGCGCCTCGAAACGGTCGAGCAGATCGCCCACCGGCTCGTCGACCCGGGTGATACCGGCGACGGCCACCGGACCGGGGATGATGCAGACGGCGTCGGCGCCGTAGCGGGCGTCGTGCGCCTGCCACAGCGAGTCGCTGCGCCACCACCGGCGGACGTCCTTGTCGATGACCGGGACGAAGTTGACCGGCTTGCCCGGGGTACGGCACTGGTCGAGGAAGAAGGCGACGTCGGCGGGATGCAGGATGTCGACCTCGACGGCCGGGTAGACGCCGATGACGGCATCGATCGCGGCATGCGCATCCTCGACGCTGGCGACGTCGGCGAACATCGTCGGGATCTCACCGGAGTCGAGCGGGTTCATCCGGGCCTCGGTGCGGCGCAGCATCTCCACGAAGCGCTGCTTCCAGGTGATGTCGGCCCACGGCAGCTGATCGGCGTCGGCCGCACCGACCGACAGGGTCGCGAAACGCTCCAGCCACTGCCGGTAGGTCATCTCGGCGACGTCACCGAAGTACGGCTTGGCGGTCGGCGCCATGGCGGCGATGATCTCGTCCCGGCGGTCGGCGACGGCGTCGGCGTCACCGGCGACCTCGTCGAGCAGGCGACCGCAGCGCGACGCGGCGTTGTCTACCTCGTGGATGTCGGCGCCGAGTTGGCTTCGGCCGGAAGCCATTCCGGCGGTAGCGTGGCCTGCGCCGATCCATTCGTCGCAGCCGACGGTGTCGACGAGCAACTGCTTGACCTCGGGTGCGGTGGTCGCCTCGAGGGTGGCCATCGCCGCGGTGCCGATGAGGATGCCGTCCAGCGGCATCGTCGGGTAGCCGTGGTCGGTGGCCCAGGCGCCGGTCAGGTAGGCGCTGGCACGTTCCGGTGTGCCGATACCGCCGCCGACGCAGACGACGATGTTCGGGCGGGCGCGGAGTTCGCCGTAGGTGGCCAGCAGCAGGTCGTCGAGGTCTTCCCAGGAGTGATGGCCGCCGGCGCGTCCACCTTCGATCTGGACGATCACCGGGTGGTGGGGCACCTCGGCGGCGATGCGGATGACCGAGCGGATCTGCTCCACGGTGCCCGGCTTGAAGGCGACGAAACGCAGTCCGGCCTCGACGAATTCGTCGACGAGGGCGACGGCCTCGTCGAGTTCGGGGATACCGGCGGAGACGATCACACCGTCGAGCGGGGCGCCCTGGGCGCGGGCCTTCTGCACCAGGCGTTTGCCGCCCAGTTGCAGCTTCCACAGGTAGGGATCGAGGAACAGTGCGTTGAACTGTGCCAGCCGGCCCGGCTCGAGGAGGTCGGTCAGGGTGGCGACGTTGTCGGCGAAAATCTGCTCGGTGACCTGTCCACCACCGGCGAGCTCGGCCCAGTGGCCGGCGTTGGCGGCGGCTGCGACGATGGCGGGGTCGACGGTTGTCGGGGTCATGCCGGCGAGCAGCATCGGCGAGCGGCCGGTCAGCTTGGTGAAGGATGTTTCGACGACGCGACGGCCGTCGGGCAGCTCGGCGATGGTCGGGGCGAACTCGGACCAGGGGCGCGCAACCTCGGGAATACCGGCGGGGCTGAACAGATTTCGCTGACCGCCGCGCAGCGCCGCGGCCACGAGTCCGACACCCTGACCGCGGACCAGCGGCGCCGAGAGTCGGGTGGCGAGGTCACCGGGGCCGAAGTCGAGGATCCATCGGGCGCCGGCGTCGATGACGGAGTCCACGGTCGCGACCCAGTCGACCGGCTCGACCAGGATGGAACGGGCGTGCCGCAATGCCAGGTCGACGTCGATTCCGCACAGCGCAGCCCATTCGCCGACGAGATCGACCGCGTCGGCCATCCCGGGGTGGTGGAAGGCGACACTGACCTGGAGGTGGTCGGTGGTGGGGTCGAACGGCGCGCCGCCGATCACCTTGCGCTTGCGGTCGGCGGCCTCGGCCTCGGCGACCTGCTCGCAGCGCTCGGCGAAGGCCCGCAGATGGCGCGGTGCGCCGGACAGCACCACCGAGGTGCGGCTGTTGCGGATGGCGACGACGGGGGCGGCGGCGAGTTCACCGACGGAGAGGTTCGCGCGGTACTCCTGCAGCAGCGCGTCGATCCGCTCGGGGCGGATGCCGGTGATCGCCAGCATGGGTGGGCCCTCGCTCGTGGTGGCGAGTCCGCGGCGACGCGCGATGATGGTTCCGGCCGCCCCGACGAGGTGGGCGACGGCCAGCAGCAGGCCCTGCCCGGACTCGGCGACGTGCCCGTCGGCACCGATGGCGCCGGTCGCCAGCGAGCCCTGGGAATGGCCGACGACGGTGACCGGTGCCGGGCTCGTGGTGTCGAGGCCCTGTTTCTTCAGCGATTCGATGGCTGCCAGCTGGGTCAGCAGCACACCGGGACCCGACAGGGTGAAGTCGGCGAGTTCGGCGTCGGCGGGGACCTGCTCACCGGTGTCGATGGCGTGCACCCAGGACAGCGGATGGAAGCCGTCGGGGCGCGCCATGGTGATCGCGTCGGCGACCGGTTCGACGAGTCGTTCGGCCGCCTCGACCACGGCCGACACCCGATGTTCGAGATCGGCGTCGATCACCAGCTCGGCCAGCGTCGGCAACCACGCAGAGCCCTGCCCGCCGAAACTGATCGCGTAGGCCTCGCCGTTCTCGAGCCGATCGATCAGGCTCTCCGAGGGGCCGGTCTGGGCGCGGGCGGTTCCGGTGCGGTGGTGATCGACGGTCACATGAACTCCTGTGGGTTGTGTCCGGATTGGGGTGCGACCGACGACGACGCCGAGTCAGGGCGTGCGTCATCGCGACCACCACCCGTTGGCTTGCGGGCTGGCCTCGCGTCGCTCTGTTGTACTGAACGCGCCTGTACCACAAGTCCTTTGGGGCTACGGCATTCATCGGTGAAGCACCGTCGACGTGTTCGTGGGACCAATCATGGCACACAAAAGTGAGGGATTCCTCATGTTCCGAACTGACCCCGCGGTATACCGGTCGGTAATCTCGCGGGTAACACAGGCGTCCACCGAGTGGCCCGTCACACCCCCGTGGGTTGCGGCAGTTCACGGGCGCTTTTGCCGCACCGAGCGAGCGTTCCGCAGGTCAGGGATGGTCTGTTATCTAATCGTTATGTGAGGTGAAACACGTCCGCGCGCGTTGTCGTATGAGTGGGTCGAGCGTCCACCTCCGATGTGCGTCGGGCCGGACCCGTAGGGTGTGGTGATTATGACCGACTGCGTATTCTGCGACATCGTGACCGGCGCCGCGCCGGCGCGGCAGATCTACGCCGACGACCACGTCGTCGCCTTCCTCGACATCCGCCCGATCATGCGCGGACACACCCTGGTCGTCCCGCGCACCCACTCCGGCGGACTCACCGACCTGGGCATCGACGACGGCGCCCGCATGTGGGCCGCGGGGCGACGGATCGCGGCCGCGATGAAGGTCTCCGACCTGGTGGTCGACGGCATCAATCTGGCCCTCAACGACGGTTCCGCGGCGTTCCAGACGGTGTTTCACACCCACCTGCACGTGCTTCCGCGCGCCGACGGCGACCGCATCCGATTCGTCCGCGGACTCCTCGTGCGACGCGACCCGAACCCCGACGAGACCGCCGCCATCCTGCGCGAGGCGATGGGCACCCTGCCGTGACGACCTCCGCCGCCTTCGACGAGGTGGTCGCCCTCACCGCGCAGGCCCGCTGGATCACCGTGTTCTCCGGCGCCGGCATGAGCGCTGAGAGTGGTATCCCGACCTTCCGCGATGCGCAGGTGGGGCTGTGGGAGAACTATGATCCGGCCTCCTTGGCCACCCCCGAGGCATGGGAGGCCGACCCGGACCTGATGTGGGCCTGGTATCGGTGGCGCGCCCGACTCGTGCGACGGTCCGAGCCGAACGCGGGCCACCACGCCCTCGCCGATCTGCCGACCGCGGGACTCGACGACTCCGGCGATTCCGAGGCACGTGCGGTGATGATCGTGACCCAGAACGTCGACGATCTGCACGAGCGCGCCGGCACCCCGGTGCTCAGTCACCTGCACGGCAGCCTCTTCGCACCGCGGTGCTCCCGGTGCGCCACGCCGTACGACCCCGACGCCATGCTCGACAGGTCCGAACCCGATTCCGATCTCGACACCCCGCCGACGTCCCGGAGGACACCGCCGTCCTGCCCGATCTGCGGGGGGCGGGTCCGCCCCGGCGTGGTGTGGTTCGGTGAGGCCCTACCCGAAGACGCCTGGCAACGTGCCGAAAGCGCCTTCCGCGCAGCCGATCTGGTGATCGTGGTGGGAACCAGCGGAGTGGTGTACCCGGCCGCGTCGCTGCCCGAGCGCGCCGCGGCGGCCGGTGTGCCGGTCGTCGAGATCAACCCGGAGCCCTCGGCGCTGTCCGCGGCGGCATCACATCATCTGCGGGCCACCGCGGCCACCGCCCTGCCCGCGGTGGTGAGCGCCCTCGTCCAGCGGTGAGAGAACCGACCCCGCGCTACTCCCCTGACGCGAGATCGATCGGCTGCCAAGAGATTTCGGATCGCGCCGGGCCGGTTGGCACCGACCCCGGCTTCACGCCGCGACGGTCGAGCGCATCCCACAGTCCGGCCAGGGCGGTGTCGGGATCGAGTTCGAACTCCGACTCACGCACGCGCCAGAACTCCCAACCGCACCGTCGTAGCTCACGTTCGCGTTCCATGTCCGAACGTGCCTGCGCACCGGTGGTGATGAACTCGTCGCCGTCACATTCCACCGCCATCCGACCGTCGGCGCCGGTGACCACCAGATCCATACATCGGTTGTTCACCACCACCTTCGGCGTCACGTGGTACCCACGACGGGACAGGATGTTGAACACCTTCTGCTCGAAGAGGCTCTCGAACGGTTCGACCCGCCGGTCGTCCGGGATGTCGACGGGCATCGGATCGATCGCGGGGCCCTGGTTCGCCTCGAGGTAATCGAGCAGCGATCTGCGCAGGTCGCCCTCGCCGAGGTCGTCGAGCGCGATGGAGTGGAACAACCACATCTGGTCCATCGCGCGCGACGCCGCGACGTTGATGCGACGTTGGGATTCGGCCCGGGTCAGCGCCGCGATGGCGCCGGGATCGGAGACCACCATCGACAGGAAGATCACGCGTCGTTCATCGCCCTGGAAATCCGGGGGCGTCCCCACCCGGATCCGTCGGCGACGCCACTGCGCATCGTCCACTCGCTCACGCAGCAACCGGGTGATCATCTCGGCCTGCCGGGTGCCCTGCAGCGCGATGACGCCGAAATCCATTCCGTCGTAGGCACTGTCGGCGAGGCACTCGACGAGTACCTCCACAAGCGCAGCGGCCTCGGCCTCATTCACCAGCGTGTTGCCCTGCCCGGACGCGGTGCCGTCGACGAGTTGGGTCCGCAGCGGGTCGAGTCGGTCGGCGCCGTGCTGGCGGACCGGGATCAGCGGTGCGTCGGAGTAGAACTGTGCCGAGGAGTACCCGATGATCTCCGGCATCGAGCGGAAGTGTTCGCGCAGCCGGATGACATGCCCGAATCGGCTGCGCAGCAAGGAGAACAGACTCGACCGTGGGGTCAGCCCGTCACGCAGGTAGTGGGGCAGGTCGGGCAGGTGGGAGTCGAGGCCGGCGAAGGCGTCGTCGAGGGTGGTGCCCGACAGGCCGGTGGGCGCACACTGGCGATCGTCGCCGACGACGATCACCCGGGGTGCAAGCCACAGCAGGTAGGCGCTCGTGACATCGGTTTGGCTGGCCTCGTCGACGATGACGACGTCGAAGGAATTCTGTTGTGCCGGGAACATTTCCACGACCTCGGCCAGTGGCATCACCCACGCCGGCACGGCGGCGGCGGCCTCGGTCATCGCTTCCCGGGCCGCGGCCCGGAAGCGGTGTGCGTGTTTCCCCGATCCCTTGCCCAGGTTGATCATGTGGTCCCGGTAGGACTGCAGCGCCTGGATCTGTGCGACCGTCACCCGCGACAGGCACGCCCGCCAGGCGCGGGCTGCGGCCAACTGGGTGGTGAGCTGCGCCAGATCGGCCTCGGACTCGTCGAGCGCTGCCGACCACCGCCGTTCGCCGTCGGGGTCGCTGCGCTGTTCCGCCCACGTCCGCGCCCGACGCCAGTCCCATGCGCGACGCACCTCACGCAGGCGCCCGTCCCACGCGGGATCGTCGGCGGACTCGGCCAGCATGACCGCGAATTCCGGTGCCTTGCTGCGTAATCGAAGGATCAGCAGGTCCAGGGCCGACTGGTCCTCCCATTGCGTCCGGGCCGCCACCACGGCCCGTCGCGCGGCCTGGATGGCATCGGCGTCCGCACTCGCGAGTGCCGCGATGAGCGCATCCCCCTCCGCGGACGGCCCGCGTTCGAGTTCGGGGGCCAGCGCGTAGACGTGGTCACCGAGTTCCTTCTCGGCCAGCAGGGCGTCGTTGGCCGCCGCGATGGCACCGGCGTCGTGGGCCACGGCCACCGCCTCGGCGACACTGCGCGGTCGGGGCCCGCCGGGGCTGATCGCCTCGAGTTCGCGCACCAGCGCGTCGCGTTCGGACAACAGCGTCGAGATCCACCCGAGGCGCTCGTCGAGTCCGACCAGCCGATTCAGTTGTGATGACCGACTTCCGGAGACGTCGACCGAAACGTGCAGATCGGCGAGCACCCGCTGCGCGTGGTACACCGCGTCGAACACGGCGAGGTGATCGGCGACGGCCTGCAACGACCGTTCGTCGGTGGGTACGCGACCGTCGACGGTGGCCGCGACCCCGGACTCCTCGACGGCCCGCTGTGCCTCCGATCGCCGCATGCGGCCACGCCAGCGGCCCCCGCCACGCAGGAAAGCGGCTGCGGCGGCGAATAACTCGCCATCCCCGGGGCGTGCACCGTCGACCGAGACCGCCTGCGCGCCGAGGTCACGATCTCGGCGCGCTGCGTCGGCGATGACCGGCGACAGGGTGGTGACACGCGACCACAGATGGGTGGCCTCACCGGCGAGCAGGCGGTCGGCCATGTCGACCATGGCCGGCGGAAAGGCCGCCACCTCGGTCGCGGCCACGCCGAGCCGATCGCAGATCTCCTTGAGCCGCATCAATCGGGCGCTGTCGACACCGGACAGGATCGACATCAACGAGCCGGTACCGACCATGGGTTCGGTGGGGCGATGCGCGATACGCGCGCAGATCTGATCCATCCGGGCCGGATCGGGCAGAAAGTCGTCGAGGTCGACGAAGCGCTGGGCCTGCCGGGAAGGCTGATTCCTGGTGGTGCGCAACAACTCCAGCACCCGGGTGAACTCGGCGGGTTCCAGCGGCGGCAGTGCCCCCTCGACGGGTCCCGGCAGCCAGTCGTATCGCGCCGCGTGGGCGTTGCAGTCACGGACCACCTGCGCGGCGGTGCCCCGATAGTCGCCGGCCACCCATTCGTGGATCTCGGTCTCGGCGCGGCGCAGCTCCCAGAGTCCGCGTAACGCACGTTCCCGGCGGGCCATGGCCTGCTCCCGGCGCGCGGTCAGGTCATCGATCTCGGCGGTGCCGACGCCTTCGACGTAGGTTGCCTTGCGTTCGGCGATCTCCTCGACACCCGAGACCATCGATTCGAAGCGGTCGCGGGTGATGTCGGCGGTGGACACCGTCAGGGCCTGCAACTCGAGCGGCAGGATGTCGCGGAGGACGGCCAGCGCTCCGGGCTTCTCGCTGGTCACCAGGACGCGCTGTCCCTTGGCCAATAGCGCCGACACGACGTTGGCGATGGTCTGGGTCTTCCCGGTGCCCGGTGGCCCTTCGACGACGACACCGCTGTCGACACCGAGTTGGGCGAAGACGTCGCGCTGTTCGACGTTGGCGGGCAGCGGGAAGAGCGCATCGCCGACGAGATCCTCGGCGGGCATCGCGCCCGACGCTGCCAGCGCAGCCAGCCGCTCGTCGGATTCGATCGGCGCCACCAGTTGGGCCAGCCCGATGGGGATGTCCTCCTCAGCCGTATCGCGCAGTCGGGTGAGAATCGTCTCGTAGAAGTCGAGCAGCGCGTCGGGACTGCGTCGCCGGCACACCAGCGCTCCGACGAACTCCACCTCGACCGACACGGCCGCGTCGGTCCGTACACGCGAAACCCAATCGTGCAGGAGATCGTCGGCCTTCGGATGGAGCGGGCTGGGCAACGACTCGATCTTCGCGCGCACCTTCGCGGTGTTCTCGAAGTCGATGCCCTCGACCGATGACAAGAGTCGGGCGTCGTGCAGGGTCGGGACCGATCCCGCCGCCACCGCGACGCGGATCGTGCCCCGATCGGGGTCCCGCTCGGCCACCACCGGCTGCGTCAGCAGGTACTCGCGGATCGTGGGGGTGCCGGCCGCATCCGCCGAATCCGGCGACGACACGGTCAGCAGGCCGGCGGCCAGCACGAGTTCCCGGGACTGGGGCGACTCGGTGAGGTCGTCGACCATCGCCGACAGACTGTCGTATCCGACGTGATCGAGCCCGAGTTCGACGACGAGCTGACCGGCCGCCGCACCGGACCGAATCGCTATCGGGGTGCCAGGCCCCACCGGCAGGACCGCCGGGTGCTCGCCGACGTCGCGCACGTCATGACCGCGGGAGGCCAGCAGGTCACGGAAGAAACCGAGCAGGCCGAAGACCTGATCGCGGCGATGCGCGCGGTGCTCCTCCTCGGTCATGAGCGTGGTGTCCTCCTGCGCAGATCGTCCAACCGGCCGATGACCGGGCGAGTCTGGCCGTCGGTCACCTCCGGTCGGGTCTGACCCATCACGCTATCAAGCCGCCGCCGGGGCGGCAGGACGCCGATTACGATCCGGGGTTGCTGCGCAGCGCCCGATAGCCGCCGTCGATGTAGTGGACATTGGTGTAGCCGAGGTCGGCGATCTGTTCGGCGATGCGAGGCGCCTGTGACGAGACCGACACCACGTTGATCTCGGTGTCGGGGTGACCGATCACCGGGAAGGTGCCCGACGGCGTGGGCGCGAGGCGCTCGCGGACATCGGTCGGCTCGACGACGACCGCTCCGGGCAGGCTCCCCTGATGCCGCACGACCTGCGGGCGCGCGTCGAGAACCACGGCATCGCCGCGGCGGGTGTGGGACATGGCTTCGGCTGCCGAGATGGGATCCACCACTGACACTGGGGACTCACTCCTGATGTTGCTGAGATGTTGTACGACGGGGGCGCGAACACGGTCGCCCGCGATCCCCCCGACAAAGGTTACGGAAAAATCTCGAAACGCCCAACATCGCCTCAACCCGGACACGCCGGAGCCACCGGTCGCGGATCGCCGGGTCAGTGAGTCAGTTCCGCGGCCGTCCGGCGACGTGGCGCGAACCCCGCTTACCCCAGCCGTCCCCACGGGAGTTGTGACCGTCGCGCCCACGCTGCCCCTGACCCGTGCGTTTGTTGCCGCCCCGACCACGCGGGGGGCCCATGTCCTTGCGCAGATCGATCGGGTTCTTGCCGATCCGGGTGTTGCGCAGCAACTCCAGCGTCTCGCGATCGAGGTTGTCGGGCAGTTCCACCAGCGAGAAATCGTCGCGGATGCTGATGTTGCCGAAATCACCCCGGGTGAGTCCGCCCTCGTTCGCGATCGCGCCGACGATCGCGCCGGGCGACACCTTGTGTTTGCGGCCCACCGCGATGCGGTAGGTGGCAAATCCGCCGCCGCTTTTGCGTGGGGCGCGTTCGCGGCGTTCGGGCCGCTCTCCCGCGGGCGGGTCGGGTGCCATCAGAAAGCCGCCGTCGCGGGTCTCGAGCGCCAGCGCGGCGGCGATGTCGGCCATCGCCACGTCCTTGTCACGCGCGTAGTCCTCGACGAGTTTGCGGAACATGTCGAGGTTGTCCGAACCGAGGTTCTCGGTGATCGAGTCGGCGAAGCGAGCCACCCGCTGGGCGTTGACATCCTCGACCGACGGCAATCCGATCTCGGTGAGCGGTTGCCGGGTGGCCCGCTCGATCGCCCGCAGCAGGTGACGCTCCCGCGGCGAGACGAACAGCAACGCGTTGCCCGATCGGCCGGCGCGTCCGGTGCGGCCGATGCGGTGCACATAGGACTCGGTGTCGTGCGGGATGTCGTAGTTGACGACGTGGGAGATGCGCTCGACGTCGAGTCCGCGGGCGGCCACGTCGGTGGCGACCAGGATGTCGATCGTGCCGTCCTTGAGCTGATTGATGGTCCGCTCACGCTGCGCCTGCACCATGTCGCCGTTGATCGCCACGGCCGAGAAACCACGTGCGCGCAATTTCTCGGCGAGTTCCTCGGTGCCCGATTTTGTGCGGACGAAGACGATCATCGCGTCGAAGGACTCGACCTCGAGGAAACGGGTCAGCGCGTCGAGTTTGCGCTGATGGGACACCTGCAGGTAGCGCTGGGTGATGTTCTGCGCCGTCGCCGTCTTGGCCTTGACGGTGATCTCCTGCGGATCGTGCAGGTACCGCTGGGCCAGCCGGCGGATGGCGCTGGGCATGGTGGCCGAGAAGAGCGCCACCTGCTTGTCGTCGGGGGTCTCGGCCAAGATGCGTTCGACGTCCTCGGCGAAGCCCATGGTGAGCATCTCGTCGGCCTCGTCGAGCACCAGGTACTCGAGTTGGGAGATGTCGAGGGTGCCCTTGTCGAGGTGATCGATGACACGGCCGGGGGTGCCGACGATCACCTGCGCGCCGCGCTTGAGCCCGGCGAGTTGCACGCCGTAGCTCTGGCCGCCGTAGATCGGCAGCACGCGGACGTCGGGCATGTGCGCCGAGTACTTGCCGAATGCCTCGGCGACCTGCAACGCGAGTTCGCGCGTCGGCGCCAGGACGAGTGCCTGGGGACGGCGCAGCGCCGGATCGATCCGCGAGAGGATCGGGATGGCGAATGCGGCCGTCTTGCCGGTGCCGGTCTGCGCGAGTCCGACGACGTCGCGGCCGGACATCAGCGGTGGAATGGTGGCCGCCTGAATCGGCGACGGGGTCTCATAGCCGACCTCGGCGATCGCGCTGCGAACGCGGTCGTCGATGTCGAGGTCGTCGAAGCTCATCGACGGCGAATCGGTGTCGGGCTGATCGGTCATTGTCTGCGTGTCCCGTTCATCGAGATAACTGTAATGCGCGCGACGGCCAGAGTCCTTATCTGCGGCGGTTTGGCCGTGGTGACATCGGTTTCTCCGACGTCGCGACGGTCGATCCGCACTGTGATCGGCGCCACCGGGTTGCTGATACCCTAGGTGCCACTTACCACTACGCAGCGGCCATGTGACTCGCACCGTCTGCCCGAAATGCCCGTATTCGATCACCCATATTCGACCACACCGTATTCACCCAGGAGCGTCATGCAGGAATACACCACCCCGTCCGACCTCGCCATCGACGACAAGGCCACGACGGTCGACGCGATCTTGCGCTACCGCGAACAGCGGCCCACCATGCCGCTGTTCAAGAAGCGCGCGTCCGGAACGTGGATCACGGTGACGGCCAAGCACTTCGCCGACGAGGTCGATGCCGTCGCGAAGGGACTCATCGCCTCGGGCGTGCAGGCCGGTGATCGGGTCGCGATCCTGTCGTCGACGCGCTACGAGTGGACGGTCCTGGACTACGCGATCTGGCGCGCGGGCGCGGTCACCGTCGCGATCTACGAGACCTCGGCCACCGATCAGGTCCAATACATCGTCGAGAACTCCGGCACCACCCTTCTGATCATCGAATCCGAGGCGCAGTTCACCAAGCATCAGGAGGTCATCCTCTCCCCCGATCCGCTGCGCGAGACCCTGGTGATCGACCGCCACGGACTGGCCGAGCTGAGCAAGCGGGGCGAAAAGCTCGGGGACGAGGTACTCGACGAGCGACACGCGAACCAGCTCTCCTCCGACGCCGCCACCCTGATCTACACCTCGGGCACCACCGGCCGGCCCAAGGGCGTCGTACTCACCCACGCCAACTTCCTGGCCGAGTGCGCCGCCACCCGCGACGCGGTGGGCGCCGGACTGGTCGAGGGCCGCTCCACCCTGCTGTTCCTGCCGCTGGCCCACGTCTTCGCACGCGTCGTGGCCGTCGGGTGTGTCGAGAACGGCGTGATCCTCGGCCACACCAACGACATCCCGAATCTGATCAACGACCTCGCGGTCTTCAAGCCCAACTACATCCTGTCGGTGCCGCGGGTGTTCGAGAAGGTCTTCAACTCGGCCAAGCAGAAGGCCTACGACGGCGGCAAGGGCGCCATCTTCGATCGGGCCACCGACACCGCCATCGCCTACAGCAAGGCCACCGAGAACGGTTCGGCCGGATTGATGTTGTCGTTGCAGCACAAGCTGTTCGACGTGCTGGTGTACAAGAAGTTGCGCGCCGCGCTGGGCGGCAACTGCGAGGGCGCCATCTCCGGCGGGGCCCCCCTCGGCGCCCGGCTCGGACATTTCTTCCGCGGCGTCGGCATCCCGGTGTACGAGGGTTATGGGCTCTCGGAGACGACCGCCGCGGTGACCGCCAACAACGAGGACCACCAGAAGGTCGGTTCGGTCGGACGGCCGGTGCCCGGCGTCAGCGTCGCCATCGCCGAGGACGGCGAGGTGCTGCTCAAGGGTCCGGTGGTGTTCACCGGCTACTGGCACAACGCCCAGGCCACCGCGGACGCGATCCGAGACGGCTGGTTTCACACCGGCGACATCGGACATCTCGACGACGGGTTCTTGTTCATCACCGGCCGCAAGAAGGAGATCATCGTCACCGCCGGCGGCAAGAACGTCTCCCCCGCCCAGCTCGAGGACGCGATCCGCGCCCATCCGCTGGTCAGCCAGTGCCTCGTGGTCGGCGACAATATGCCGTTCATCGGCGCACTCATCACCATCGACACGGAGGCGGCCCCGGGGTGGCTCGAGCGCCACCACCTGCCCGCCGACACTCCGATGACCGACCTCATCAAGAACGAGGCGCTGCGCGCCGAGATCGACGCGGCCGTCGCGGAGGCGAATTCGAAGGTGTCCAAGGCCGAGGCCATCAAGAAGTTCGACATCCTCGAGTCCGATTTCACCATCGAATCCGGCGAGCTCACGCCGACGATGAAGCTCAAGCGCAACGTCATCAGCGACACCTACAAGCAGGCGATCGCTGACCTGTACACCTGATCAACGGTCACCTGCGTCTTTCGATGGCGGGGTGAGACTCCTGTTACTCAA
This sequence comes from Gordonia sp. NPDC003950, assembly GCF_053605205.1. NCBI lineage: Bacteria > Bacillati > Actinomycetota > Actinomycetes > Mycobacteriales > Gordoniaceae > Gordonia > Gordonia sp. NPDC003950. Next base: position 208,355 of record NZ_JBSGIT010000004.1, read on the forward strand.
GTGACAAATGTGACGATTGGGACTCGACGGCGCGTCGTGGCCCTGGGGGCGACGGCCCGGCCATAGTCTCTGGGCGATGAACCGGGACCTCGCCATCGACGTGACGCGCGGCCTGGCGATCTGGAGCATGATCACCGCCCACTTCGCCGACGGCGCCAAGATCGCCATGCCTACCCATGCCTTCCCCTACGTGGACGGCATGAGTGTGTTCGTCCTGGTGTCCGGGTTCATCCTCGGGCTGGTCCATCACGGCTGGATCGACGCACACGGCATGCGGTACGCCTTCGGCAAGCTCGCCGCCCGCCTCGCGGTCCTCTACGTCTGCCAGCTCACCATTGCATTGGTGGCGGTGGCCGCGGGGATGGCCGGCTACTTCCGGCTCACCTGGCTGCTGCCGGTGGACGGGTGGGCCGAGGGTATCTGGGCCTCGGTCACGATGGCGTACCTGCCGAGCGGCGGGAACATCCTGCTGATGTACATGGTCTTGATGGCCTCGGCCTTCGCCATCCTGCCGATGCTGGCGCGCGGGTGGTGGGCGGCGGTCGTCGCCGCGTCGATCGGACTGTACATACTCGCCCAGACCAATCCGCCGGACTGGTTCTATCTCACCGCCGACATGACCGCGCCCCGGATCCAGAACTGGGCGGCCTGGCAGGTTCTGTTCGTGCCCGCCCTTGCGATCGGGTGGAATTGGCGGCGGTGGCACCTCGCGACCAGGATCGAACGGCACCTGCCACTGCTGGTCCTGGTGGCCGCCATTGTGGCCGCGGCAATGGGTTTCCTGGTGATCGACGGCCCCCTCGCCGCCTTCGAGCCGGCGCTGGGCGACAAGCTCGACCTGGGCGTGGCGCGAGTCGTCGGCGCCTGGGTCGTCGTCCCTGTCGTCTATGGCGTCTTCCGTGTCTTCCTCGCCCAGTGGCATCGCGACTGGCTGCGACCGTTGATGTTGTCGGGTGCCCGGAGTCTGGACTCTTATGTCATCCAGTCGTTGGGCCTGGTCGTCGTGCCGATCATGATCCTGGATCGGCCGTGGTCGACGTGGTCGATGACGGCGATCGCCGTCGGAGTGTTCGGAGCATGCTGGGCGTGGGCGGAGTTCCGGCGTGCCTGCCACGTCGACAAGCTGCATCATCTGCCGGCGATTCTCGCGGCGCCGATCACCGCGGCCATCGCGCGGAGGATGCCCGCACCGGCCGTGCGGCCCGTCGGTGTCGCCTCCGCCACACACTCGTCGGTTCGCCGCTCGGTCTCCGCCGGATCACCGTCATGAGCGGCAATCGCGACGAGGTGATCGCCACCGCCGGTGACATGACGACCGCCGTCCACGCCGGCAACGACACCCGAGGCGCCGCGATCCGCACACCGATCACCATGGCCAACTCCTATCACCTGCCCCCGAATCCGGAGGCGGTCGACTGGTCGGGCACCGATGACCTGCTCTACACCCGCAACTCGGGCGCCAATCAGCTTGCCCTGCAACGAAAACTGGCGGTCCTCGACCACGGCGAGGACGCCGTGGCCCTCGCCTCGGGTGTCGCGGCGCTGCATGCGGCATTCTTCACCTTCGTCGCCGCCGGCGACCACGTCGTGGTGTCCGACACCACCTACGAGGCGACGTGGAAGCTGTGGACCGAACTGCTCCCCCGCAAGTACGGGATCGAGGCGAGCTTCGTCGACATCACCGATCTCGACGCGGTGGCCGCGGCGATGCGGCCGCAGACCCGGATGGTGATCACCGAGGCCATCGCCAATCCGACGACCAAGGTCGCCGACATCTCCGCCCTCGCAACGCTCACCCATGACGCCGGCGCCGTCCTGCTGGTCGATTCGACCTTCACCCCACCGCCGCTGTATCGCCCGCTCGACGACGGCGCCGACCTGGTGGTGCATTCGTTGACCAAGTACATCAACGGGCACGGAGATGCCATGGGCGGAGCCGTGATCGGCGATGCCGAGCGCATCGGGCAGATCAAATGCGAGGCGATGGTCGATGTCGGCGGGGTCATCTCCCCGTTCAACGCCTGGCTCATCGAGCGCGGCTCGATCACGTTGCCGCTACGGCTCGGCCAGCATCAGCGCACCGCCGAGCGCGTCGCCGCGGTCCTCGCGGGTGATCCCCGGGTGGCCTTCGTCGCCTACCCCGGCCTCACGTCGCACCCGCAGCACGAGCTCGCCGCACGCCAGTTCGGTGGCCGCGGATTCGGCGCGATGATGGCGTTCGCGGTCGACGGCGATCCGGCCACCCAGAACCGCTTCGTCTCCCACCTCCGGGTGATCACCTCGGCGGTCTCCCTGGGCCACGACGAGTCGCTCATCGTTCACGTCGGCACCGACGGCCCACGGGTGGCCGCCTATCCGGAGCCGTTCCGCACGTTCGGACATCTGCGGTTCTCGGTCGGACTCGAGGACGCCGACGATCTGATCGCCGATCTCATCGGCGCCCTCGACGCCACCTTCGGGTGAGCGCGCGCGTCAGTGGGTGACAGGTCAGTGGGTGACCCAGGCGCGGGCGATGTCCAGACGCTGCCATCCCCCGGTCGGCCCGGACTTGTCCAGCGGATATCCTGCCGGAAGTGCGGTGCGGGCCAGGATGTTTCGGAGCTGGGAGGCACTCAGCCCGGGATGTGCGGCACGAATGAGGTTCTCCGCCCCGGTCGGCACGGTGAGCGCGGATGCGGTGTCACCGGTCGGCAGGAACGAGTAGCTCGCCCGCTGCCGGTAGTCGGCCAGCGCCGTCGCCGTCGGCTCCCACGGCTGTTGACAGGCCGCGACGGAGCCGATCGGTGCGCCCACCCGGGCCTGCAGCACGCCACGCAGTTCGGTGCGGGCGGCGGCGAACAGGGCGGCGAATCCGGGATCGCCGAGCAGTTCTGAGGCGGTGGCCTGGGCCAGCATCCGGCCACCCATCACGTCGAGCGGGTAGTGCACGCCGAGGACGATGCGGTGATAGCCGTACTCCGCGCCGCGGGCCAGGATCTGCGGACCGATCTCCGGCAGCATCGAGGCGATCAGGAATGCCTGGGTGTACCCCCAAGTAGTGTGTCCGGACGGATACGAGCCGCTGCCCTTGACCGCGGCGTACAGGTCCGGGCGACCGTCGCCGTATCGTCGAATGAGTTGGGGCGCAACCTCGAACGGGCGTGGATACTGGAAGTACTTCTTCTCCTTGGTGGTGCTGATGCGTTCCCCGGCGATCGACTCCTCGCCCAGGAGCAGTTCGGAGGTCTTGGGCAACTGTCCGGCCCGCAGCGCCGCCGAGAAGGCCGGCGCCAGCTGCGATCCGAGGGCGTTGAATATGGCCGGACCCTCGATCGCGTAGTTGTCGTCGACGGCATACCGCGCGGTCGCGGGCGAGGCGGTGGTGTTGACGGCCACCGTCTCCGCGAGGTTCTGTTGCCGGACCAGCGGCGACGTGCGCGAGAACCCGTCGAGGATGGCGATGTGATTGGCCGGTGCCGCGGTGGTGAACGGGTCGGACTTCTGTGCCGCGGTGAATCCCGTCGACGCCGGTACGGCCGTCGAGGTGAACGTACATGCCGGAGCGGCGGCGGCCGGGGCGTGCGTCGCCACCGTCGGCGCCATCAATGCCACCGCCGCCACCGCCGCAGCCATGATCTTTGTCCACTTCGGACGCACCATGATTCCTCCGATCGACCCGTCGTACCGCTGTCGCACTCACCTCACGAAGCGCGATGGATCACTCGGCATCAGGCGGTCGCACACGAGGTGAACACTGGGTGACCATTGCCTCCGAAAACGACATTCCGCCCAGAATGCCGGCCGGCGGATCAGCGTGTCTCGAACAGGATTCCGCGGCCGATCGCCTCGCGGATCACCGGGATGGCCGCCTGCGCCAGCGCGTCGGCGTCGACGTCGTGGACGCCGGCGAGCAGATCGATCAGCGTGCCGAGGGGGACCTGCCCGCGGCATCCGGCCAACAGTGCACGGGACACCTCGTCGACGCCGAGAACGGCGCCGGGCCCGCCGGGTCGCCGCACCGATGACCCGATCTCCTGCCAGCCGCCGTCGCCGGGTAGTGACTGCGATTCGAGGAAGACCGGCGCGGTCCGCAACCGCGCAGCCAGCAGATGCGCGTCGTCGTGTCCGAGTAGGTAATCGCGCCGGTCGAGGAAGGCGCGTGCCTCCTCGCCGGTCACCTCCTCACCCGCCCCGGTGATCTCCTCGATGGTGTGGTCCGGAATGCGACGGCCGTTGCGGCGCACGGTGATCACACCCATCCCGATCCCGGTGATCTGCTCCTCGGCGAACCAGTCCAGCCAGTCCGACCCGCGGCGGGCGATCTGCTCCGGGTCTTCGCCGGCATCGGAGAGCCACAGCGAGATGTAACTGATCGGATCGGCGAGTTCGCGTTGCACCACCCAGGCGTCGAGTCCGGTTCCGTCAAGCCAGCCCACGATCCGGTCGCGCCAGTCCTCGCCGTCACGCACGATCCAGTTGGCGAGCAGCTGCGCCGTGCCACCGTCGGTCAGATGATCCGGGAGTTGCCGAATTATGTTGGCGCACATCATATCTCCGGCCATCCCCGAATCCCGGTAGATGTAGTCCTGCCCACCGGCCCCGACGACGAACGGCGGGTTGGACACGACCAGGTCGAACCGCTCGTCGGCCACCGGCTCGAAGAGGCTGCCGGCTCGCAGGTCCCAATCCATTCCGTTGATCCGCGCGGTCGCCGCGGCCAGGGCGAGCGCCCGCGGGTTGGTGTCGGTGGCCACGATCGACTCGCAGTGCGCGTCCAGATGCAGTGCCTGGATCCCGCACCCGGTGCCGAGATCGAGCGCACTCTCGACCGGGTCACGGATCACCGCGCGCACCAACGAGATCGACGCACCACCGATCCCCAGAACGTGGTCGTGGGCCACGGGACCGGACCGCACGGCCGCGTCCTGGTCGGATACGACCAGGTAGTCCCGGACGTCATCGGCGTGCGGCCGGATATCCAGGACCGCACGCAGGCGGCCGTCGGCAACTCGCTCGATTACGCCCGCGTCGATGAGGACGTCGACGCCGGTCGTCGGAAATGCCTGCGTGACGGCGGTTTCCGGCTCATCCGAGCCCAGGAGAAACACTCGGACCAGAGTGGCGAGCGACGGAGAAGCAGTATCGGCGCCGGTGGCGCGGAGCGCGGGCCACCAGACCCCGCGACCCAATGCCTCATTCGCCTCTACGCCCAGTAACTCCGACACCCCGTCGGCGGTGTACCCCGCAGCGCACAGGTCGGAACCCAAGGAATCGACGACGGATGTCGACTGCAGCGGAAGATCGCTCATCAGCCGACCCGCCGGTACTTCTTGTGCATTGCCTGCTTGGACACACCGAGCACCACGCCGATCTCCGCCCAGGACAGACCCGCCGTCCGAGCCCGCCGGACCGCGACCTCCTCGTCACGTGCGAGCTGCCGGCGACGGTCGGCAACCTCAGCCAACGCCGACACCGGATTGTCGGGGTCGCCGGAGTCCCCGGTGCCGATTCCTGTGTGCATGCCCCCATCGTGCACGTCGCAGCCATCATCGTCAACCAACGTTGACGTTCGGTGTTACCGGATGTGATGGTGATCCTGCTCACGATCCTTTCGTTCAGGCAAGGTTATGCTAACTTTTCCTCAGATTCTGACCGTCGTGAGGTTGCGTGGCGACGGTGTCGTGGTGCGCGTGGACGGCTCGTCCGTGTCCTCCCAGCGCACCGGGGAGGCTGAGGAGTGCAGGTGGCAGTGGTGGGTTCGATGCGGGGTCAGCGGTCGGGGCGGGGCAAGACGTGGTTTGTCCGGGTGTCCGCGGTTGCCACGTTGACGGCGTTCTCGGCCAGCGCTTTCACGTCGAACGGGTCGGCCGCCGTCCTGAGCCCGGCCCTCGCCCCGGTCCCGACACCGGTCGCCAAGCAGACCGCACCGCCGAGGACGCCGGCCACCAAGCCGGCCGAGACCTTCCAGGAGCGCATCGACCGGATCGCGGCGAGCCCGCGGTCGCTGCTGCGGCCGCTGGATGAGAACCGCGGTCAGGCCACCGTGTGCGTGAGCGGCGAGTTCACCACGATGTCGGTGGTCTACGATTCCCTCTTCGAGTCACTTCTCCCCTCGTTGCCGCCGCAGTTGCGGGCCAACGCCTACGCCGCTCGCGATGCCGCACATCGGGATATGAAGCGGCTCAACGTCTCCACCCTGGCCATCTCCGACAACCCGATGGCACTCGGCGCCGACACCGACGATCCATCGCTGAAGTACCGCGGACCGATCTCGCAGTGGATGGTCATGCAGCTGTTGAAGATCAAGGACGGCCAGGAGGGTGAGGCCATTCCGGTCGGCAACATCACTCTCGCGCAGGCGGTCGAGACGGCGTGGCTGTACCTGTTCGCGACGGTGATCGCGCCGACGAAGTTCGCGCTGCAGTTGACGCCGTTCCTGGGCAGTCCCCTCGAAGGCACGTCGCTCGCGAGCTTCCAGGGCTACTTGACCTACAACACGATCCTGCAGATCGCGGTCCAGGGTGGGGCGCTCGGTGCGCAGTACACCTATCAGGCCATCTCGAACATGGTGATGAACCAGTGCGTGGCTCGGGTGACCGAGGACCAGCGAGCCGAGGCGGGCCGCCCGAGCGAGGACGTCACCTACGACATCGACATTCCCGCGGTTATTCGAAGCGTGGCCAATCAGCTCTCGCTGGCCGACAACGAGACCTGTGACGCCGTGGGTAACGTCCCGCTGAGCCGCATCGTGACCCGCACCCGCGACTACGTGCAGAGCACCGCGACCACCGACGCGCAGAGGACGCAGGTCGCACGCGAAACCGATGCGATCCTGGCGCGGATGAAGACAACTCGGATTCCGCACAATCTGATTCCTGCCGATCCCGCGGATTTCACGCAGCTCGAGGGCGCCGCCTCGCTGTTGGGCAGCCTGATCCCGTACGTCGGCGGTGCGCCGCTCGACATCGTCATCGGCCTCAAGCACAACCTCGATCAGGGGGACAACCCGCTGGAGACGGTTAGCGTCGCCGACCTCACCGTCACCAAGTCGCTCACGGCCGCGTACTACTCGTACTACCTGTCGCTGTACCTGTTCACCACGGTCGGCGGTCTCGCCGAAGGTGAGATCTTCGGCAGTCCGACCGTCGGTTTCCTCTCCCCGACTCGTGCCATCGGTGCCGTCGCCGCACTTCCCCTCACCTATGGACTTGTCAACTTCCACAACGTGATTCGCTCGATGTGCTTCACCGAAGACGACACCACCGGCACGGGGCGTGGCGCGCAGCTCAACCGCGACAACGCCACCCTTCCGTCGGCGAGCACGACGACGCCGACCGCCCCTCCGCGCGCGGGCTCCCGTGCGAGCACGCCGTCGAGTACTCGGCCGTCGGGCACGCCGAACCGCGGCGCGGCGTCGACCACGACCACCCGGCAGCCGATACCCGGTCTGCCGATTCAAATTCCGGGAATCGGCTAATCACACCCTGAACCGGCCGCGGTTGCGGCCTCACCCTCAGAAGGGTGGTGGTGCGCCGTCGTCGGACACGACGGGGTATCGCTTCTCGCGTCGTTTCGGGCGTGGCGGGGTAAGTGGGGCGACACCGTCGGCGATGCGGGCGCGGTTGCGTTCGCGTTCGCGGCGTCGCCGATCGTACTTGGCGGCGAGCCGATCCCGGATACGGTGCCGCGTCGCCACGCGTCGCCGACGTCCATCGTCCTCCCTGATTTGCGACATCGGATTATCCATGTGTTAACGTGCATCACGTGGCAAGGGTGAAGGTGACCTCGTTCGTCGACGACCTCGATGGCAAACCCCTCGGTGTCGACGATGCACGCAGTGTGATGTGGTCCTGGGCGGGCGTCGTCTACCGGCTCGATACCTCGAAGGTGAACCTCGCGAAGATCGAGGACGGGTCCCGCTCGCCAAACTGCTCGCCGTCTCCACCCGCGTCGGGGGTCGACGTCACCCCACCGCGACACGCATCGATCCGCCCACCCGACGCCAATCCACCACGCCGGACCCGGCGCAGGTCCGGGAGTGGGCCACTGCGAACGGATACTCCGTCTCCGCCCGGGGTCGCCTACCTCGCAACGTCGTCGACGCGTACGACGCGGCGCACTGAGACCAACGCCGAGGTTCCTCGCCATAGGGGTCACCGACCGAGGTGAATGCTGGTGCGCGAGGGGGGACTTGAACCCCCACGTCCGTAGACACTGGAACCTAAATCCAGCGCGTCTGCCAATTCCGCCACTCGCGCGTGCTGCGAGCACAGCCTACCGTCTGCACTTCCCGCGAACCGCATCAGCCCGAGCGTCGGCGTCACCGTTGACGCAGATCACCCCGACCGCCCGGCAGAGCATCGGCGCAGGCCAGGTACCGTCGTGGGTATGTCTACGCAGTCCGGCCGTCGTCGTCACCGCCCCGCACTCCTGGTGCTCGCGGTCGCCGCGGCAATCGCCTGCCTGGGTTTGGCCTGGTGGCAGTGGGACACCTACGAGTCCGGCGGTGGCACTGAACAGAATCTCGGATACGCGCTGCAGTGGCCGGCCTTCGGGTTCGCCTTCGTCTGGGCGTACCGCCGCTTCGTGGTCCTCGAGAGCGATCCGGACGAGGCGCGCAAGATTGCCGAGAACAAGGCCGCGACCGAGATCCCCGAGGGCATCCTGCCCGAGCGTCCGACGATCCCCAGTGCGTCGACCCTGCAGCGCGACCGGGCCGACGACGACGATCCGTCGCTGCGCGAGTACAACCAATACCTGGCCGAACTCAACGCCGCCGACCACGCCCACGCCGCCCTGCGCGAGACCGTGCCGCCGGCCGATACCGACACATCCGAGAAGTGAGGATCCCATTTCAGTGAGCGACAAATCCGCGACCGACGTCGCACCAGCGGCCGCACCGATCGAGAAGGTCAAGGGAGCGCTCCTGCGGTACCGCATTCTCGCCTGGATCACCGGTCTGTGGTTGCTGCTACTCGTCGCAGAACTGATCCTCAAGTACGGATTCGACGTCGCCGCCCTCGACTTCGTCCCGATCGTGCACGGGTGGGTGTACTTCGTCTACCTCATCCTGGCGGTGGACCTGGCCATCAAGGTGCGCTGGCCGCTGGGCAAGATCCTGGTGACCGCCATCGCCGGCACCATCCCGTTCCTGTCCTTCTACGTCGAACACATCCGGACCAAGGAAGTGAAGGCGCAGTACGGGATAGGCGGCGAGACGCTGTAGAGATCAGTCGGCGGCCAGGCCTCGTAGCGCGGGAACCAACTGCGCCAACGCCTTTCCGCGATGGCTCAGTGAATCCTTCTCCTGCGCAGAGAGTTCCGCCGACGATCGGCCGGCCGCGACGGCGTCGTCGGGGATGAACAGCGGGTCGTAACCGAAGCCGTTGGCGCCCCTCGGGACACGCAGGATCGTGCCACGCCACTCCCCTCGCACCACGGTTTCGGAACCGTCGGGCGCGACGAGTGCACACGCGGAGACGAACGCGGCACCGCGACGCTCGTCGGGCACGTCACCGATCTGATTCAGCAGCAGGTCGTTGTTGGCGGCATCGTCGCCGTGGCGGCCGCTCCACCGCGCCGACAGCACCCCGGGCATCCCGTTGAGCGCATCCACCGACAGCCCCGAATCGTCGGCGAGACAGACCAGGCCGGTGGCCCGCGCCCCGGCACGTGCCTTGATCAGCGCGTTCTCCTCGAACGTGGCGCCCGTCTCGGGTTCTTCGGGGTAGTCGGGCACCGAGTCGAGTCCGATCACCTCGAGTCCTACGATCCCCGCCGCGTCGACGACCCGCTGCAGTTCGGCAAGCTTCTTGGCGTTGCGGCTCGCCAGCAGAATCCGATTGGCCATCAGGCCGGAAGCTCGCCCGGGTACGGCTGCTCCAGCGCGATCCGCTGGGCCTCGAACAGTTTGGCCGTGCCCACCTCGGCGATGTCGAGCAGCTTCTCGAGGGTGGCACGCGGGAAGGTCGCACCCTCACCGGTCCCCTGCACCTCGACCAGCGTGCCGGCGTCGGTGGCGACCACATTCATGTCGACCTCTGCGCGGGAATCCTCCTCGTAGGGAAGGTCCAGACGCACCCGGCCGTCGACGACGCCGACGCTGACCGCGGCGATCATGCACGACAGTGGCTGCGGATCGCTGAGTTGGCCTGCCGCACCGAGCCAGGTGACCGCGTCGGCGAGGGCCACGTAGGCGCCGGTGATCGCCGCGGTGCGGGTACCGCCGTCGGCCTGCAGGACGTCGCAATCGAGGGCGATGGTGTTCTCCCCCAACGCGGCCAGGTCGATGCAGGCCCGCAGGGAACGTCCGATGAGCCGGCTGATCTCGTGTGTGCGGCCACCGATCTTGCCCTTGACCGATTCCCGACGAGACCGTTCGTGGGTGGCCGCGGGCAGCATCGAATACTCCGCGGTGAGCCACCCCAGTCCCGACCCGCGCCGCCACGGCGGCACGCCGACGGTGACGCTCGCGGTGCACATCACCCGGGTCTCGCCGAATTCCACGAGCACCGATCCAGCCGGATGGCTGGTGAATCCGCGGGTGATGGTGATCGGTCGGAGTTCGTCGTCGGCCCTGCCGTCAGCGCGTGTGGTCACCTCACCAACTGTAGACATCGCCGCAGACACCGACGACGCCCCCCACGCGCCGGCTCAGAAGTGGAAGATCTGGCCCTGCCGCACCAGCTCGACCGGTCCCGAGAACGTGCTCCGGGCCTCGGCGAGAATGGTTTCGGCGTCACACCACGGCGCGACGTGGGTGATCGCGAGCGTCTTCACATTGGCCTTCGTCGCGGCCTCTCCCGCCTCGATACCCGACAGGTGCAGGTGTTCGGGACGGGTGGCCGGGTCATGGGTCCACGACGCCTCGCACAGGAACAGGTCCGCGTCCGCGGCGACGTCGATCAGTTCGTCGCACGGGCCGGTGTCACCGCTGAAGGCCACCACATGCCCGTCCGGTCCGGTGATCCGCATCCCATAGGTCTCCGGCGGGTGATCAACCGCGAGCGCCTGAATACGCAGGCCACCGAGGGTGATCTCCATCCCGTCGCTCCACTCGTGCACGTCGAAGGTGTCGCTGATGTCGTCGATCTCGCCCGGATATTCCGAGGACGCCGCACCGATGCGCGTCGCAACACCCGACGGGCCGTACAGCGGCGCCTTCTCCGGTGCGGGACCGGGTGGGGCGTAGCGACGCCACACCAGCATCGCGGGTAGATCGAGACAATGGTCGGCGTGCATGTGGCTGAGCACCACCGCGATGTTGTCGGGATCGGCCACCCTCATGAGTTCACCGATCACCCCGGGCCCGCAGTCGACAAGCACCGGCTGCTCACCCGGCGCGGCAAACAGGTACCCCGAGCAGGCCGCCCCCGGCCCGCCCACACTTCCCGAGCACCCGAGGACCGTGAGACGCATGTTCCTACCATGCCATGCGCGCATGGCATGGTGATCAGGTATCGGGCACAAGTCGGTTGCGGGCCGGCGAATCGGTGTCGACATTCCTCAGATGCGAGCCACCGCCCCGATGGTGGGACCGAGGAAACGGCTGGACAACTTGGCGAACGACGCGGGGTCACCGGTCGCCTGGAAGACCCGCTCGGCCTCGCGATCGGAATGCGGGTGCAGCATGTCACCCTCGGTCAGAACCCGGAACAGGTCCTTGGCCGTCTCCTCCGCACTCGACACCAGCGTGACCTCGTCACCCATCGCCAACTGAATCACGCCGGACAACAGCGGATAGTGCGTACACCCCAGGACGACGGTGTCGACGTCGGCCTCCTGCAGCGGTTCCAGATATCCCTGGGCCAGACCGAGGATCTGTCGCCCACTGGTGATGCCGCGTTCGACGAAGTCGACGAATCTCGGGCAGGCGACCGCGGTGATCTGCGCGTCGCGGGCCGCGGCGAAGGAATCCTGGTACGCACGCGAGGCGATCGTGGCCTCGGTGCCGATCACCCCGATCCGCCCGGTCTTGGTGGCCACCACCGCACGCCGCACCGCCGGCAGCACGACCTCTACCACCGGGATCGGGGCATAGCGTTCCCGGGCGTCACGCAGGCATGCCGCCGACGCAGTGTTGCACGCGATGACGATGGCCTTGACGCCGCGCTCGGCGAGGTCGTCGCCGATCGCGAGAGCGTGTTTGCGGATCTGCGGAATGGTCAGCGGACCGTACGGGCCGTTGGCGGTGTCGCCGATATAGACGATGTCCTCGTCGGGCAGCAGATCGATGATCGCGCGGGCGACGGTGAGCCCGCCGACGCCGGAATCGAAGATGCCGATCGGAGCATCGGGCGTCGATGATGATGATGCGGTTATGACGTCACCCCCGGAGTGGTCCCGGCACCACGATTCGGGCGTCGACGGTCACGGTCGGCGAGGTACCAGGCGGCCACCACGCCGCCGATGGCCCCGAAGAGATGGCCCTGCCAGGACACCCCGAATGTGCCGGGGAACACTCCCCACAGCACCGAGCCGTACACGAGGAAGAGACCGACACCCAGCAACACCTGCCAGAAGTCCCGGTTGAACAGGCCGCGCACGAGCAGGAAGGTCAGCCAGCCGAAGATGATCCCCGACGCGCCGACGGTGATCGTGTAGGGCGGCGCGATCAGCCACACCCCGAGCCCCGAGATCACCCACACGATGGCCGTCACGATCAGGAACCGCCGAGTCATCAGCACCAGGAAGCCGAGCACGATACCCGGAATGAGGTTGGCCCACAGGTGTTCCCAATCGGCGTGCAGGAACGGGGCCCACAGGATGCCGTCGAGACCGTCGATCTGCCGCGGCTCGATACCCGCATCATCGAGTTGGTAGCGGGTGGCCGCGTCGATGGCCTCGATGATCACCAGCAGGGCCACGATGGCCGCCATGACGATGGCCGATCGCTGCCACAGCGGTCGGCCGGCGCGTGGGGTCGCGGTCGGCGGTGTGACGGTCATGTCCTCCTCATTCACCGATGGGGGCCGGCCACAGGACTCACGCCCAGAGCTGCCCCTCGAGGGCCTGTTCGGCCTCCTCCAGGCTACCGTCGTACGCCCCGGTCGACAGATACTTCCACCCCGCGTCGGGGACGACGAACCCGATGTCGGCGCGTTCCCCCTTCTTGATGGCCTGCCGTCCGACGCCGCGCGCCGCCTGCAGGATCGCGCCGGTGGAGACGCCCGCGAAGATCCCCTCGGTGTCGATGAGTTCGCGCACCCGCGCCACCGCGTCGACACCCTGCACCGAGAACCGGCGCGTCAGCACCGTGTCGTCGTACAACTCCGGGACGAAGCCCTCGTCGATGTTGCGCAGGCCGTAGACCTCGTCCCCATAGCGGGGTTCGGCGGCCACGATCTGCACGCCCGGCACACGCTCACGCAGATACCGCCCCACCCCCATGAGGGTTCCGGTGGTTCCCAGCCCGGCGACGAAGTGGGTGATCTCGGGCAGATCGACGAACAGTTCCGGACCGGTGCCCTCGTAGTGCGCGAGCCAGTTGGCCTCGTTGCCGTACTGGTAGAGCATCACCCAGTCGTCGTGGTCGGCCGCGAGTTCCTTGGCCACCCGGACCGCGGTGTTCGAACCACCCGCGGCGGGTGAGGAGATGACCTGCGCGCCGTACATCCGCAGCAGTGATCGACGTTCCTCCGAGGTGTTCTCCGGCATCACGCAGATCAGCTGATAGCCCTTGAGCTTCGCTGCCATCGCCAGCGAGATCCCGGTGTTTCCGCTCGTCGGCTCCAAGATCGTCGCGCCCGGCGTCAGAACACCGTCGCGTTCGGCCTGCTCGATCATGCGCAACGCCGGACGGTCCTTGATGGAACCGGTGGGATTGCGGTCCTCGAGTTTGGCCCACAATCGCACATGCGGGCCGTCGTCGGAGTCGTCCCACCGGGGCGAGAGCCGTTGCAGACCGATGAGCGGGGTGTTGCCAACCGAGGCGATCAGCGACTCGTAGCGCGCCACGCCTCAGCGTGCTCCGCCGGCCGGAAACCGCACTCCGGCCCCGCCGGCGGTGACCTCGAATCCGGCCCCGCCGGCGACCGCGGGCAGGATGGTCACCTCGTCGCCGTCGTCGATCGACGTGTCGAGTCCGCCGGAGAAACGGACGTCCTCGTCGTTGACGTAGACGTTGACGAAACGGTGCAGCTTGCCGTCGGCGACGAGACGGTCACGGATGCCGGGGTTGACCGACTCCAGATTGTCGATCACCTCGGACAATGTGGATCCGCTTGTGTCAACCCGCTTTTCACCACCGGTGTGGGTACGCAGGATTGTGGGGATGGAAACGGTGACGGCCATGGTGTTCTTCAGCTCCTGATCTCGATCTCTTCTTCGGTGACCACCCCGTCGAGAATCCGGTAACTGCGCACCTGCGCGATATCGGGCTCCCGGGTGGACACCAGGACGTAGTGGGCGTTCGGTTCACTCGCGTAGGAGATGTCGGTGCGGCTGGGATATGCCTCGGTCGCGGTGTGTGAGTGGTAGATGACCACCGGTTCCTCGTCATTGCGGTCCATCTCACGCCACACCTTGAGCTGTTCGAGCGAATCGAATCGGTAGAACGTGGGCGAGCGCTCCGCGTTGACCATGGGGATGAACCGCTGCGGGTCGTCGGAACCCTCGGGGCCGGCGATGACGCCGCACGCCTCGTCGGGGTGATCGGCGCGCGCATGCGCGATCATCTGATCCACCAGGTCCCGACCGATCCTCAACACCGACTCGTCCTCCGCCGCGATCCTCCGGGCCCGCCCCGGCGGGCAGGCAATGTCCGCCGGACATCAACGACGCCGGCGACCGGGCTATTCCGTGGCGACCACAATCTCAACGGCGCCCCAACCCCAGCCGTGAGTCGATCACCCGTTCCGATCACCTCGCCGACCCGTCCTCCGAACGCATGTCATCCATCCGATCCACATAGGGGGTTGACCTGCAGGGGCCCGTTGTAGCGTGTGCCTACCTCGATCTGCGGTGCCGGATTCTCACATCGACCACCGGCCTCGGGGACCACAGAAAAGGAGTGCCATTTCATGCAACGTGCCCAGCGTGTTGCCACTGCAGCCGTCGCGGCGGGTATCGCCGCCGCCCTCGCCCTGACCGGCTGTTCGTCGGGTTCCGAGAGTGGTTCGTCGGGTTCGACGACGGCCACCTCGACGATCACCGATCCGGCGGCGCTGGTCAGTGCCGCCGCCGACTCGACCGCCGCCCTGACCGGCGCCCACCTGAACCTGGCGGTGACCGGGACCATCCCCAATCTGACCGCCAAGGCGGTCGAGGCCGATGTCACCACCAAGCCGCAGATGGCGGCCAAGGGCACCGCGACCGTGCTGCTCGGTACCACCGAGGTGAAGGCCCCGTTCGTCTACGTCGACAAGCATCTCTACGCGGATATCGGTGGTCAGGGATTCGTGGACTACGGCGATGGCCGGTCCATCTACGACGTGTCGGTGGTACTGGATCCGGACAAGGGTCTGGCGAATCTTCTCCGGCAGATCCAGAACCCGACCAAGACCGGTGCGGCCGACGTCGACGGGGTGCAGGCCACTCAGGTCACCGGCACCGTCGCGGCGATGACCCTGGCACCGCTGACGGGGGTCAACGTCACCGCGAATCAGGATGCGCAGGTCCCGATCACTGTGTGGATCACCGCTGACAATCAGCTGGCCCGGGTGGCCATCACACCCGTCCCCAACTCGTCGATGACGATCACCCTCTCGAAGTGGAATGACACCGTCGAGGTGAGCAAGCCGTCACAGATCGTGACACCGAGCGCCTCGACGCCGCCGAACCCGGCCGACGCCTCCCGCGTGCCGGCCTGACACCCCACCCACCCACGAAAGGCAGAAAGCCATGACCATTCGCAAGCGCTTCGTCGCCGCTGCGGCCGCAGTGGGCGCGGTGGGTGCGGCCGTCGTCGCCCCGGCCGCGCTGGAGACCGCACCGGCCCACGCGTACGGCAACTACTACGGCGCCATCGCGCTGAACACCTCCGACGGCACCGTCGGCCGCGCCTGGGATTACGACTCCTACGCCGAGGCCGACGCCGCTGCGCTCGGCGCGTGCGGGTACGGCTGCAAGGTCGTCGTCGACTTCGTCAACGGCTGCGGTGCGGTCGCGTCATCGCCGAGTTACTGGGGCTACGGACGCGGCTCGAGCCTCTACACCGCCCAGTCCAACGCGCTCTATGCCGCGGGCGGCGGGGAGATCTACACCTGGGTGTGCACCAGCGGACACGACTGACACTCCCCGACCCATCCAGCACCACGTGGTGCCGTCAGCGCAATGCCGACGGCACCACGTCTGCGTAGGCGGGAATGCCGGCCACCGGCCGCGCGGCGATCACCGCCTGCCAGACCGCGTCGCGCGTCACCTCCGCCGCCACCTGGGCGACCTGGGTGAGCACGGCGGCCTCCGGGTTCATCCCCGGTGGGATGAGCGGCGACGGTTCCACCGGGCGGGCCCCGGTGGACACCGCGAAGATGGTGTCGCCGTCCAGCGGTGAATGCACCGGGACGATCGCGCGGGCCAGGCCGTCGTGTGCGGCCACCGCCATCCGTCGCAGCGACGCCGGGCTCAGTGCCGCATCGGTGGCCACCACACCGATCGTCGTGTTGAGAACCGTTGCCTTGGAAGCGATGTCGGCCACCGCAGCGATATCCTCCGAAGTCGGTTGACGCAGCCCGAACCGCTCGAGGTCGGCGATCGGGGCACCCCACGGCAACCCCGTCGCCGGATCGATCACCGTCCCGACCGGATTGGCCACGATCAGCGCACCGACCGTGACGCCGGCCGCCGGTCCCGCTTCGATGAGCCGGCTCGCGGTACCCACACCGCCCTTCAGGCCGCCGGCGCGGGCGCCGGTTCCGGCTCCGACACTGCCGATCGCGAAGTCCTGCGCCGCCGCGCGTGTCGCGGCCGCGCCGAACCCCGCGTCGGGACGACGATCCCAGCCGCCCACCGGGAGATCGAAGATCACCGCCGCCGGCACGATCGGCACGACGTGGCCGTGGATGTCCATCGGCAGTCCGACACCGGCACGTTCCAGCTCGGCCATCACGCCGTCGGCGGCCGCGAGCCCGTAGGCGCTGCCGCCGGTCAGCACGATCGCGTGGGCGACGGTCACCGTGTTGGACGGGTCGAGCAGGTCGGTCTCACGCGTCCCCGGCCCACCACCACGCACGTCCACCGCGGCCCGCGGGTCCGGACCGGCAATGCGGACGACCGTGGTCCCGGCGGCCCAGCCCGACCCGGGCTGATCGCCGGGCCGATCTCCACCGACGACGACGTCGTCGTCGAGGCGATGGTGATGGCCGACGGTGATCCCGGCGACGTCGGTGAGGCGATCTCCCCGACGGCTCACCGGCGCGTCGCCGGGGCCACCGGCATGGGCCGCGGCGCTCACATCAACGACTCCACCAGGAGTTCCTGCATCACCGTGAGCCAGTGGTAGACGTCGAGGTGTGCGGCGTGCGGATGGCCCTCGGGCAACTGATCCGGGGTGTCCTCGGAGATCCCCAGCATGGCGCCGAGCGCGAGTCGCACGTCGTTGAGTGCGGTCAGCCAGTCCAGCGCCTGCGCCTCGGTCAGTGCGATGTCGCCACCGCCGGGCGGGAGCGAATCGAGCAGGGTCTTGGCCGCGGCCGTCTTCGCGTCGATGATCTTCGGTTCGTTGATGCTGCGCAGCGCCGCGTTCAGATCGCCGTTGACCATGTCGGCGGCCAGTTCGCGTTCCTGATCGGGCCGATGGAAGTCCGGCAGCAACCGCCCCAGGGTCACATCCCCCGGCGGCGCGGAATGCCCGGTCCGGATTCCGGTGAGCTCCGCGAGATCGTCGATCGGTGCGCTCGACTCCCGCTCATGCAGGAGGTCGATCATCGACGAGACCATCGAGGTAAGCAGCTCGACCTCGTTGCGGTCGAGGTTGGAACGGATCCGCATACGCGAACCACGACCCTGACGTTTCCAGGTGCGCACGTGTGATCCCGGCCCGCTCAGCAGTCGCGCTGCATCGTGGCCCACAGGCCGGCCGCGTGCAGCTTCCGGACGTCGGACTCGACCTTGTCGCGATCCCCGCTGGACACCACGGCCTTGCCCTCGGTGTGCACCTGCATCATCAGTTGATTGGCCCGGGATTCGGAGTAGCCGAAGATCTTCTGGAACACGAAGGTCACATAGCGCATCAGGTTGACCGGATCGTCCCAGACGATCGTCATCCAGGGCCGGTCGAGATCAGCGACGTTCTCGGCGGCGGTCGGTTCCGCGACCGTCGCACCACCCGGAGTAGCCTCGTGCGCACGCAATACGTCAGGCGCCATACCTCCAAGGGTAAGGGATCACCACCGTGGACAACACCGCCCTGCTGACCGATCACTACGAGGTCACCATGGTCTCGGCTGCGCTGCGCCAGCCGATCGCCCATCGACAATGTGTCTTCGAGGTGTTCGCCAGGCGTCTGCCCGATGGCCGCCGGTTCGGTGTCGTCGCCGGCACCGGTCGCGTCCTCGACGAACTAGCCCGCTTCCGGTTCGGCGACGACGAGATCGCGGTCATCGAGAAGTTCTGCGACGCCGACACCGTCGCCTGGCTGCGCGACTACCGGTTCTCCGGCGACATCGACGGCTACCGCGAAGGCGAGCTGTACTTCCCGGGCTCGCCGATCCTCACCGTGCGCGCGAGCTTCGTCGAGGGAGTGCTCCTCGAGACCCTGATCCTGTCGATCCTCAACCACGACAGTGCGATCGCCTCCGCCGCGGCGCGCATGGTGAGCGCGGCAGGCAGCCGGCCGATCATCGAGATGGGATCCCGGCGCACCCATGAACGAGCCGCGGTGTCCTCGGCCCGCGCCGCCTACATCGCCGGCCTGTCGGCGACGTCGAATCTCGAGGCGGCACGGACCTACGGTGTGCCCAGCGCCGGCACCGCGGCGCACGCCTTCACGCTCGGGTTCTCCGGCCCCGACGGACCCGACGAGAAGGCCGCGTTCGCCGCGCAGATCGAGGCGCTCGGCGTCGGCACCACCCTGTTGGTGGACACCTACGACATCACCCAGGGCGTCGCCAATGCGATCGCCGTCGCAGGGCCCGAACTCGGCGCGGTCCGCATCGATTCCGGCGACCTCGGTGTCCTGGCCCGCCAGGTGCGCGAGCAACTGGACTCGCTCGGCGCGACGAAGACCAAGATCGTCGTGTCCGGTGACCTCGACGAGTACGCCATCGCGTCGCTGCGGGCCGAGCCCGTCGACATCTACGGCGTCGGCACGTCGCTGGTCACCGGTTCCGGCGCGCCGACGGCCGGCATGGTCTACAAGCTCGTCGAGGTCGACGGGATCCCGGTGGCCAAACGGTCCAGCCACAAGGAATCGCAGGGCGGTGCCAAGACGGCGATCCGCACCGCCCGACCCAGCGGGACGATCGTCGAAGAGGTCGTCTACCGCACCGGGACCCCCGCTCCCACGGCCACCGGGCTGATATCACGGGATCTGCAGATCCCCTTGGTCCGCGACGGCAAACCCGTCGACGAGCTGCCGACGCTGACCGATTCCCGCGACCATCTCGCGCGGGGTCTGGTGAGTCTGCCCTGGGAGGGTCTCGGGTTGTCCCACGGCGATCCGGCCGTCCCGACCCGTTTCGTTCTCCCCACGCCGCCCGGGTGAGCCACACTCGCGTGTGAGCCCCGTCCGCCCCGCCGTCCGACCTCCAGCCCCGAGGAGAGCCATGTCCAGCCCGACCTCCGACACCGCCGCCGACGCCCTCATCATCGTCGACGTCCAGAACGATTTCTGCGAGGGTGGCGCACTGGGCGTGGCCGGTGGCAACGCCGTCGCCCAGGCGATCAACACCATTCTCGGCGAGTACTCGACGGTGGTGGCCACCCGCGACCACCACATCGATCCGGGCTCGCACTTCTCCGAGAAACCCGACTTCGTCGACTCGTGGCCACCGCATTGCCGCGTCGGCACCGACGGCGTCGCCTTCTCCCCCGGCCTGGACACCTCGACGGTCGCCGACGTGTTCTCCAAGGGTGAGTACTCGGCCGCCTATTCCGGATTCGAGGGCGCCGACGACGACGGCGTGACACTGGAACACTGGTTGCGCGACAAGGGCGTTCACTCCGTCGATGTGGTCGGGATCGCGACCGACCACTGTGTCCGGGCGACCGCCCTCGACGCCGCTAAGGCCGGTTTCGCCACCCGGGTGCTGCTGAACTTCACCGCCGCGGTGGCCGCCGACACGGCGACCTCCGCGCTCGCCGAGATGCGGGCAGCGGGCGTCGAGGTGTCCGGCGACCTGCTCTACGGTGGCGCCGGATCCTGATCTTTCATCCACAGCCTGCCGTCATCGACGCCCACCGCCGCGAAACACCTGACAGACTCACTCATGCCTGAACTCCCCTCGGTGACCGATCTTCTCGACGCCGCCGTCACCGCCGTCTCCGGTGCCCGACGCGACGGGCAGGTGCGGATGGCCACCGCCGTCGATCACGCCATCGACGTCGGTGAACACCTGGCGGTGCAGGCCGGCACCGGCACCGGCAAATCCCTGGCGTATCTGGTCCCGGCGATCCGTCATGCCGTCGCCAGCGGGCACACCGTCATCGTCTCGACCGCCACGATCGCGCTGCAACGCCAACTCGTCGAACGCGACCTGCCGCGACTGGCCGACGCGCTTGCCGGTCCGCTCGGCCGGCGGCCCACCTTCGCGATCCTCAAGGGCCGCGCCAACTATCTGTGCCTGCACAAGATCCACGCGGGCACCGTCGAGGAGCCGGACACCGAACTGTTCGACGCGTTCGAACTGTCGCGGACCGGCCGCGAGGTGACCCGGCTGCGGGAGTGGACCTCCGACACCGAGACCGGTGACCGTGACGACCTGACCCCCGGGGTCTCCGACCGCTCATGGCGGCAGGTGAGTGTGTCGGCTCGCGAATGTCTGGGGGCCGCGAACTGCTCGTATGCCGAGGACTGCTTCGCCGAACGCGCACGGCGCGCGAGTGGCCAGGTCGACGTCGTGGTGACCAATCACGCGATGCTCGCCATCAATGCGATGAGCCCGGCCAACATCCTGCCCGAACACGACGTCGTCATCGTGGACGAGGCGCACGAGCTCGTCGACCGGATCACCGCCGTCAGCACCGCCGAGGTGTCGGCGGCGGCGGTCGCCAACCTGTCGCGCCGCGTCGGCAAGCTCATCGACGAGGAGACCACCGACGCGCTGCTCGGCGCCGGCGACCAGATCGGTGCGCTGCTCGAGGAGTGTCCGCCGGGTGAGTGGACGCGACTGCCGGTGTCGGCGGGCACCATGCTGACCGCGTTGCGGGACCGCTTGTGGGCGGCCCGCTCGGCGATCGGGCCGGTGCGCGGCACCGGGATGAGCGGTGAGGATGCCGCCGCGCGGTCGGCGGCCCTGACCGGCCTCGACGACCTGCACGACACCATCGTCCGCCTGCTGGACACCTTCGGCGAACCCGATGTGGCCAAACGTCGCGACGTGGTGTGGGTCGCGGCCGAACGGGTCGGACGGGGAGCGTCGGCCACCACCCGTCCGGTGCTGCACATCGCCCCGCTGTCGGTGGGTGGGCTGTTACGCGCCACCCTGTTCAGCACCGCGACGGTGATCCTGACGTCGGCGACCCTGACCATCGGTGGCTCCTTCGACGCCCTGGCCGCCACCTGGGGATTGCCCGCGGCCGGTCGCGGCGCCGACACCCCCGCCGCCGACGACATCGACGCAGCGAAGATCGACGCGGCGACATCGACCGGCTCCGCGCGGGAGGTCACCGCGACTGGGAAGGCGGCGCCGTCGGATTCCGGGCCGGTGCGGTGGACCGGGATGGACGCCGGTTCACCGTTCGATTATCCGCGTTCGGCGATCCTCTACGTCGCCCGGCATCTGCCCAGACCCGGGCGTGACGGCCTCGCCCCGCGGACCCTGGAGGAGATGGAGCAACTCATCGCCGCCGCGGGTGGACGCACCCTCGGACTGTTCTCGTCGATGCGCGCCGCCCGCGAGGCCGCCGACGCCCTGACCGATCGCTGCTCGGTGCCGATCCTGTGTCAGGGCGACGACACCACCTCGACGCTGGTGCGTCGGTTCGCCGAGGACCCGGCGACCTGTCTGTTCGGGACGCTGTCACTGTGGCAGGGAGTCGATGTCCCGGGTCCGTCGCTGAGTCTGGTGCTCATCGACCGCATCCCCTTCCCGCGGCCCGACGACCCGTTGTCGACCGCGCGGCAACGCGCCGTCGACGCCCGCGGCGGTAACGGCTTTCTGTCGGTCGCCGCCAATCATGCGGCGCTACTCCTGGCCCAGGGCGCCGGGCGGCTGCTGCGGTCGGTGGACGACCGGGGTGTGGTCGCGGTGCTCGACTCGCGCCTGGCCACCGCGGGCTACGGCGGATACCTGGCCGCATCCCTGCCGCCGTTCTGGCGGACCACCGATCCGGCGGTGGTGCGTTCGGCACTCGGCAGGCTGACCGCGGTGCCCGTACGCTGATCTCCGGACGCGCGGCCCGCAACCACGTCACAATGAGTTCAGGCGCGGTCACCGGTGGGCGCGCCCAGCACGGTGTTCAACAGCAACGACGCATCCGGCCGGAGTCGCGGCCTGCGTGAGAAGGGAGCCGCGAGTGATCGGCCGGATGGGCATCGACGACATCCAACCACTCGTATCGGCAGGTGCGAATCCAGGCAAAGCCGTTGTGGGCGAAATGGTTCCGGTGAGCGCCACGGCGTGGCGCGAAGGGCACGACGCCCTCGGCGCGACCCTGCGGATCGAGGGACCGAGGCGACGCATCTTCGAGGTCCGGATGACGCCGTCGATCGAACCGGATCAGTTCAACGCGGCGTTCGTCCCCGATCTCGAGGGCTTCTGGACGTTCCGTATCGAGGCATGGAGCGACCCCTTCACCACCTGGAAGTCCGGCATCGTCAAGAAGATCGAGGCCGGGCAGGGCACCGTCGATCTCGCCAACGATTTGGAGATCGGGGCCAGGATTCTCGACGTCGCACACGATCAGCTCCCACCACCGGATCGCGCTCACCTCGAAGAGGCGATCTGGATGCTGCGCTCGGACGAACCGCAGATCGCCGGCCGGGTCCGGCCGGCGCTGTCGGACAAGGTCGCGACACTCCTGCACCGGCATCCGGTGCGCGAAATGGTCACCAAGAGTCGCAACCACCGCGTCTGGGTTGATCGTCGACGCGCCCTGTTCGGGTCGTGGTACGAGATGTTCCCGCGGTCGACGGGCGGCTGGGACAACGAGGGCCACCCGGTCCACGGCACGTTTCTGACCGCCGCACAGGATCTGCCGCGCATCGCGGACATGGGTTTCGACGTCGTCTATCTGCCGCCGATCCACCCGATCGGCCGGGTGAATCGCAAGGGCCCCAACAACACTCTGATCGCCGGTCCCGAGGACGTCGGTTCGCCGTGGGCGATCGGCTCCGCCGACGGCGGCCACGATGCGATCCACCCGCAACTCGGCTCCGCCGACGACTTCACCTACTTCATCGGCCGCGCCCACGAACTGGGCATGGAGATCGCACTCGACCTGGCGTTGCAGTGTGCGCCCGATCATCCGTGGGCGATCGAGCATCCCGACTGGTTCACCGTCCTCCCGGACGGGACGATCGCCTATGCGGAGAATCCGCCGAAGAAGTATCAGGACATCTATCCGCTCAACTTCGACAATGATCGCGCCGGGATCTACGGTGCCATCCTGCGGGTGACGCTGCACTGGATTTCCTTGGGAGTCAAGATCTTCCGTGTCGACAATCCGCACACCAAACCGCCGAACTTCTGGGAATGGCTGATCATCGAGGTGAAGAAACGCCACCCCGAGGTGCTCTTCCTGGCCGAGGCGTTCACCCGACCGGCCCGCCTCTACGGTTTGGGCCGTCTCGGCTTCACGCAGTCCTACACGTACTTCACCTGGAAGACCGCCAAGTGGGAACTCGAGGAATTCGGCCGCGAGCAGGCCGCACGTGCCGACGAGGCACGTCCCAACCTGTTCGTGAACACTCCCGACATCCTGCACGAGAGCCTGCAGCACGGTGGTCCCGGCATGTTCGCGTTGCGTGCGGCGCTCGCGGCGACGATGGCACCCACCTGGGGTGTCTATTCCGGGTACGAACTCTATGAGCACCAGGCGGTCCGCGAGGGCAGCGAGGAATACCTCGACTCGGAGAAGTATCAACTGCGCCCCCGCGACTTCAAGGCGGCGGCGTCGCGCGGTGAGTCGCTGGAACCGTGGATCACCTCACTCAACGCGATCCGCCGTCGGCATCCCGCCCTCCAGCAGTTGCGCAACATCACCTTCCACAACGTCGACAACCCGGCGTTGATCGCCTATTCGAAGATCGATGCCGTCTCGGGTGATCGCGTTCTGGTGGTGGTCAACCTCAATCCATTCGGCACCGAGTCGTCCACCCTGTGGCTGGACATGCCCGCCCTCGGCTTCGACTGGCAGGACCACTTCCGCGTCCGCGACGAGGTCACCGGCGACGAGTACACCTGGGGGCAGGCCAACTTCGTCCAACTCGTCCCGTCACGGGCGGTCGCCCATATCCTCGCCTTGCCTCCGCTCGATCATGCTGCCGCAGAACAACTCTCCTACCGGATTCGATGAGGACACCGTGACCAACACCCCGGAAAACCCGGACACCCCCACCACCGAACCGGCGACGGGTACGAACGCCTCCCCCGCCTGCGGCCTGCCCG
The DNA here is from genome assembly GCF_053605205.1 of Gordonia sp. NPDC003950. Classification (NCBI taxonomy): domain Bacteria; kingdom Bacillati; phylum Actinomycetota; class Actinomycetes; order Mycobacteriales; family Gordoniaceae; genus Gordonia; species Gordonia sp. NPDC003950. The sequence continues at coordinate 233,041 of NZ_JBSGIT010000004.1, forward strand.
ACCCATTCGCCTCCGATCACGATCTGAACCGACTCGACACGCTGACGCACCCCGATCCGCATGCGTTCCTCGGCGCCCACGACACCGGCACCGGATTCACCATCTTGCGCACGTTGCGGCCGAACGCCGAGTCGGTGACCGCGCTCATCGGTGGTGCCGAGTACCCGATGACGGCACAGACCGATGACCTGTTCGTGGTGGCGGTGCCGATCGAGGGCCTCATCGACTACCGGTATCGCATCGACTATCCCGACGGCGCCGGCGGCACGAACCAGTTCGTCGTCGCCGACGGATACCGTTTCCTGCCCAGCATCGGTGAGACCGACACCTATCTGTTCGGTGAGGGCCGGCACGAGCAACTCTGGACGATCCTCGGGGCCCGGCACGTGTCGTACACGACGCCCGACGGCGAGGTGACCGGAACCGCGTTCACCGTCTGGGCGCCCAACGCGCACGGCGTCGCCGTCATCGGCGACTTCGACTGGACCGGACGCACCGCGCCGATGAGATCGCTGGGCAGCAGCGGCATCTGGGAGGTCTTCCTGCCCGACGTCGGTGAGGGCACCCAGTACAAGTTCCGGATTCACGGCGCCGACGGGGTGATCCGGGAGAAGGCCGATCCGATGGCGCAGCGCACCAACGTACCGCCCGCGACCGCCTCGGTGGTGACCCGGTCGCACTACACGTGGACCGACGACGAGTGGATCGCCCGGCGCGCGGCGTCGTCACCGAACAGCGAACCGATGAGCGTGTACGAGGTGCATCTCGCCTCCTGGCGAGAGGGTCTGAGTTACCGCGAACTCGCCGACCAACTCGGTGACTATCTGATCGAGAAGGGCTTCACCCACGTCGAGTTCCTGCCGGTTGCCGAGCATCCCTTCGGCGGTTCGTGGGGATATCAGGTCACCTCGTACTATGCGCCGACCGCCCGATTCGGTACGCCCGACGATTTCCGCTACCTGGTGGATCATCTGCACTCGCTGGGGATCGGGGTCATCGTCGACTGGGTGCCGGCCCATTTCCCCAAGGACGAGTGGGCCCTCGCGCGGTTCGACGGCACCGCCCTCTACGAGAACGCCGACCCCATGCGGGGTGAGCAACTCGACTGGGGCACCTTGATTTTCGACTTCGGACGATACGAGGTCCGCAACTTTCTGGTGGCCAACGCCCTGTTCTGGTTCGCCGAGTTCCACATCGACGGGCTGCGGGTGGATGCGGTCGCATCGATGCTGTACCTCGACTATTCGCGCCCCGCGGGTGGCTGGCGCCCCAACATCTACGGTGGACGCGAGAACCTCGAGGCGGTGCAGTTCCTCCAGGAGACCAATGCGACCGTGGCCAAACACTTCCCGGGTGTGGTCACCATCGCCGAGGAATCCACGGCGTGGCCGGGAGTGACCCGGATGACCGATCTTGGCGGCCTGGGGTTCAGCCTGAAATGGAACATGGGGTGGATGCACGACACCCTGGGATATCTGGGACGCGATCAGGTGCACCGCAGTTTCCATCACCACGAGATCACCTTCTCGATGATGTATGCGTGGAGCGAGAATTTCGTGCTGCCGCTGTCGCACGACGAAGTGGTCCACGGCAAGGGCACACTGTGGAGCCGGATGCCGGGCGATTCGTTCACCAAGGCCGCCGGTGTGCGCGTCTTCCTGGCCTATCAGTGGTCGCATCCCGGTAAGCAATTGCTGTTCATGGGACAGGAGTTCGGCCAGACCGGCGAGTGGTCGGAGGACCGCAGCCTGGATTGGCAGCAGATGACCGGATGGGAGGGCGAGTTGCATTCGGGTATCTCGGCCCTGGTCACCGATCTCAACCGGATCTACAAGGCGACCCCGGCCCTCTACAGCAAGGACACCGAACCGTCGGGATATGAGTGGATCGACGCGAACGACACCGCCAACAACGTCATCAGCTTTCTCCGATACGGCTCGGACGGGTCGGTGGTGGCCTGTCTGTTCAACTTCTCCGGCTCCGACCGCAGCAATTACCGGGTGGGCCTGCCGGTGGCCGGCGAGTGGGTCGAGGTGCTCAACACCGATTCGGCGGCGTACGAGGGTTCGGGCCAGGGCAACCTCGGTTCGGTCGTCACCGATGACACCCCGTGGCATGGCCGAGAGGTGTCGGCGCGGGTCATGTTGCCCGCCAACTCGGCGATCTGGTTGGCGCCGGCGGCCGCCGACTGACCCGGGCGCATCGCGATGAGGTAGCTCATACCCGACGCCCACCGCGCTTGGATCGTGTCAGAACTCTTTGTGGCACAACATATTTCGTGACACTGTCGGCGCCGCTCCGGGTGAACTGCCACCGACATGCGCGCGAACGGCCGATGGCCGTTAGGGTGGTCTGGTCCCGCATCCACCTCGGTTGCGGGACGGATACCGTTGGGGAATCTCGTGGCACGTTCGCCGGGTGACAAATCGACGACGGCACGCAAGTGGACGGGACCGCCGATCACCGTGGTGACCGGCGCCGTGGTGGCCGCCTCCATCATCGGGGTCAACGTCGCGACGCCGGACACCGGCACCGACACGGCTGCCCCGAGACATCGACGGCCACATCCACCCTGGCCACCTGGACCACTGTGGATTCCGTCACACGTTACGCGACGAGCGGATCTGTGATCAGGGGCAGGCCGATCAGTACAGCGCGCTGGCCAGTTTGCGACGGGCAGCGACCACGAAGGGCTCCGCCGGATCGAAGAGCTCGAACAACTCCAGCAGGCGCGTCCGCGCGCGGGTACGGTCGTCGCCGGCCGTCCTCCGGACGACGTCGATGATGCGACCGAAGGCCGCCTCGGGCTGCTGCGCGAGCAGCAGCACGTCGGCGGCCGCGAGCTGCGCGTCGACGTCGCCGGGTGCGGCGTTGTCGACGATCGATGGGTCGTGTGCCTGCGCCCGGAGCACGAACTCGAGATTGCGTGCCGCCGAGGCGGCTTCGATGTTGTGCGGCTCGGCCGCCGCGATGGCGCGGTAATCGGCCAGCGCACCGTCGAAGTCGCCGGCGTTGAGCTTGTCCTCGGCGGCCTCCATCCGGGGATCGGTCGCCTCGGCCTCCGCACCCGCCGCCGGCGCCCCGGTCAGCGTGTCGCCGACCTGGGTGAGGATGTCGTCGAGCCAGGCAGCGATCTCCTGCTCGCTGCGCACCCCGTTGAACGCCGACACCGGTTGCCCGGCCGCGATGGCCACCACCATCGGAATCGACTGTGCCCGAAAGGCTTGCGCGATCCGCGGATTGGCGTCCACATCCACCTTGGCCAGCACCCAGCGACCGCCCGACGATGCGGCCATCCGTTCCAGTACCGGGGAGAGCTGCTTACACGGCTGACACCACTCGGCCCACAGGTCGACGACCACCAGCTGCCGGGTCGAGCGTTCGAGGACCTCGGTCTCGAACGTCTCCTCGGTGATGTCGACGACGGCGGCGCCACCGTGCGGTGCGGCGGGCTGTCCACCCTCGGCGGGCCGGGTGGGCCGTTGCGCCGCGGCACGTTGGGCCTCGGCTCGTTCCTTGAGGGCCGACAGGTCGACGGCGCCGGCCATGGCGACGGTGGCGGCGGCCTGCTGTGCTGCGGCTGCCTGCGCTCGGGAAGAAGGTCTGCTCACCTCTCCAGTGTGTCATGTCGGCGTCGACTCTCAACCGGCTGCGGGGCCGACACCACGCCCGCGGCCCACGCCGCGAACGCGAGCGCGAGAAGTACCGGCATCAGTCCCACGCGCAGGGAGGTGACGCCACCGATCGCCCCCACCACGGCGGGCCCCGCGAGCATGCCGAGGTATCCGCAGCCGACCACCGTCGAGATCGCCCGACCGCCGGCCCGGGTCGTCAGGTTTCCGGCGGCGGTGAAGATCTGTGGGATCAGCCCGGCCAGCCCGATACCGAACACCGCCCACCCGAGGATCGCGATGATCGCCGAGGGCGCGCCCTCCCCACTCGGCATCAACGCGATCAGCATGCCGATCGCGCCGATCACCGCTCCCCATCGGACCACCGCCACCGGGCCCACCCGGGCCGCGATCGGGTCGATGACGAAACGCGCCACCATCATCGCCGCGCTGAATCCCGCGAACGCGACCGCCCCGGTCGCCTCGCGCGTCCCGAAGGTCTCCACGACGTGCAGGGCACTCCAGTCATAGGCGGTGCCCTCAGCGAGCATCGCGGCGAACGCCACGGCGGCCAGGAAGATCAGCCGCCGCAGGTCGAGTTCGCGCCACCATTGCCGTGGGGTGTCCTCGTGCGCCGAGTCGGGGGACGACCCCACCATCCCGACGTCGCGTCCCACCAGGCCCGTCGCGACGAGGGCGACGACACCCACTCCGAGCGCACCGAGCACCGCGACCGTGACGACCACCGGCCAACTCATCCACAGACCCACCGCGACGACACCGGATCCGAGAAGACCGCCGACGGAAAAGAACCCGTGGAAGGCCGACATGATCGGCCTGCCATAGGCACGTTCGACCTGTACGGCCTGGGCATTCATCGACACATCGAGCGAACCGTTGGTGAATCCGAACACCGCCAGCGCCACGGCCAACCATCCGGGCGTGGTGGCGAGAACCGGTCCAAGCATCGCGCCGCACAGCACGATCGCGGCGACGAGGGTGGTCGGCCGCGATCCGATCCGGTCGATGAGGCGGCCGCACACCTGCATACCCACGAACGCGGTCGCACCGACCAGCAGCAGCATCGCGCCCAGCTGTCCGTGCGAGGTCCCGGTGTGCTCGGTGATCACCGGGATGTGCGCGACCCATAGGGCGGCGAGGAAGCCGTTGAGGCCGAAGATCGTGGCGACCGCCGCGCGCGCCCGCGTCAGACGGTGCATTCCTCAATCGTCCAGGTGTGCCCGGACCCGCGCGACCTTGCCCGCGAGCTCGCCCTCGGTGTGACCGGCCCGGATATCGGCCTTGAGGATCAGTCCGACGCGGGGCGCGAGTGCCGCGACGGCATCGGTGGCCTGCTTGACCACCGCCATCACCTCGTCCCAGTCACCTTCGAGGTAGGTGAACATCGCGGTCGTCTGATGGGGCAACCCCGACGCGCGCACCACCCGGACGGCTTCGGCGACGGCCGCACTCATCCCGCCGTCGGCGTCGACGGCGTCACCTCCGGACGGCGAGATGCTGAACGCGACGATCACTGGCGGATTCCTCTCAGGCCGCGAGTTCGGCGGCGGGATTCTGCTCCACGGACAGTTCGGCGAGGTGGCCGTTGCGGGCGGCCCACCACTCGAACACCAGGGTGCCGAACGGCGGGATGCTCGACGCCAGGGCCAGGGCGGTGACCTTGAGGCTCCACTTCAGCGAGAGCGCGGTCACCAGGGAGATCGCCACGAACACGATGAAGACGATGCCGTGCGTCATCCCCGGCACCGAGACCGCCTCGGTGTGCCCGAGCACCCACTTGAAGAACATCGCGACGAGCAGCGCCGCCCAGGTGATCGCCTCCAGGATCGCGACGAAGCGGAAGCGTTTGGCGGGTGTGGACAGGTCGAAGATACGCGTCATGGAATCCATTGTGCCGAAGACCGGAGAGGTCTACGACATCTCGTAGTAGGGGTGTGCGATGGGCCGTGACCGGCGCCACGGCCCATCGCCGGACGTCATGGTGTGCCGGTCAGGCCTTGGGCACCCGGATGATCAGCGCGTCACCCTGCCCGCCCGCACCGCACAATGCCGCAGCGCCGACGCCACCACCACGGCGCTGGAGTTCCAACGCCAGATGCAGGGCGATGCGGGCGCCGGAGGTTCCGATCGGGTGGCCGACGGCGATGGCACCACCGTTGACATTGACGATCGCGGGATCGACGCCCAGCGCCTTGGTCGAGGCCAGTCCGACGGCCGCGAAGGCCTCGTTGATCTCGATGAGGTCGAGCTCGGCAGGGGTGATACCGGCCCGGTCGCACGCCTTGGTGATGGCGTTGGCGGGTTGCAGCTGCAGCGACGAGTCGGGGCCGGCGACCACACCATGGGGGCCGATCTCGGCCAGCCACTCGACGCCGAGCTCGGCGGCCTTGGCTTTGCTCATCACGATCACCGCGGCTGCACCGTCGGAGATCTGCGAGGAGTTGCCCGCGGTGATGGTGCCGTCCTTGCGGAATGCGGGCCGTAGACCGCCGAGCGATTCGGCGGTGGTGTTGGCGCGAATCCCCTCGTCCTCGGCGAACTCGATCGGGTCACCCTTGCGCTGCGGGATCGAGACGGGAACCACCTCGTCGCCGAAGAGCCCGTCCTTCCACGCCGCGGCCGCCCGCTGATGACTGACGGCAGCGAACTCGTCCTGCTCGGCGCGGGTGAACCCGTTCGTGTCGTTGCCCTGCTCGGTCAGCGCACCCATCGGCTGATCGGTGAACGCGTCAAAGAGTCCGTCGTAAGCCAGGTGGTCGACGAGTTCGGTGTTGCCGTACTTGAAGCCGCTGCGGCTGCCGGGCAACAGGTGCGGGGCCTGGGTCATCGACTCCTGACCACCGGCCACCACGACGTCGAACTCACCCGCCCGGATGAGCTGATCGGCCAGCGCGATCGAATCGATACCCGACAGGCACATCTTGTTGATGGTCAGCGCCGGCACGTCCCAGCCGATGCCGGCCTTGACCGAGGTCTGACGCGCGGGCATCTGCCCGGCGCCGGCGGTGAGGACCTGCCCCATGATGACGTAGTCGACCGCCGAGGCCGGAACCTTCGCGCGCTCGAGCGCCGCCTTGATGGCGATCGCGCCGAGGTCGACCGCACTGAAATCCTTCAGCGAGCCGAGCATCCGACCGAACGGGGTGCGCGCACCGGCAACGATGACCGAGGCGTGATCTGACGTCGTGGACATGGAGGACCTCCCACACAGGATGACCGCGGCACCTACCGAGCGGTCGGTGAAGTAGTTTTGCACCCCTAACGCTACCGTTAGGCCATGAGCGCATCAGCAGCTGACCCCACCCCCGGATCGCCGACCGCGGTGATCGCCGACCTCGTCGTCGCCATCGATCACGTCGGCATCGCCGTCGCCGATCTCGACGACGCCAAGCAGTGGTACGCCGATCACCTCGGATTCGTCACCCTGCACGAGGAGACCAACGACGAGCAGGGCGTGCGGGAGGCGATGATCGGTCCGGCCGGAACCGAGGGCGCGGTGATCCAGCTACTGGCCCCGCTGACGCCGGAATCGACGATCGCGAAGTTCCTCGACCGCAACGGACCCGGCCTGCAGCAGCTCGCCGTGCGGGTCACCGACGTCGACGCCGTGATGACCCGGCTCACCGACGCCGGCGTGCGCGTCCTGTATCCCGAGGCCCGCCGCGGCACCGCCGATTCCCGGATCAACTTCGTCCATCCCAAGGATGCCGGTGGGGTGCTCCTCGAACTGGTCGAGCCCGTCGCGTCGTCGTCGCACTGAGTCGTCGTCGCACTGAGTCGTCGTCGCAACTGAGTCGTCGTCGCAACTGAGTCGTCGTCGCAACTGAGTCGTCGTCGCACTGACACGCCACCGGGCACCTCACGACAGGTGACCGGACACCGACCGGAGCCCGCAGATCCGGCAGCACATTCGTCGGGTCGGTCCGGTCGGTGGCCTCCGTTAGACTGAGCCGCATGGCAGCTCCCGCCCCCAGGCAGCAATTACCCTTTGCGGTCGTGATGCGCGGCTACGACCGTGAGCAGGTCGCAGATCGATTGCGGCGCATCGACGCCGACATGCGGGTCCTGGCCGCCGACCGCGATGCGGCCACTGCCAACGCACGCGAGCTGGCCGCCCACCTGGCCGACGCGCGCGACGAGATCGAGATGCTCCGGCGCGAGGTCGACAAACTCTCGGTCCCCCCGACGACTGTCCAGGGGATGAGCGAACGACTGTCGCGGATGCTGCAGCTGGCCTCCGACGAGGCCTCCGAGATGCGCGCCGACGCCGGCGCCGAAGCCGCCGAGACGGTCTCGGTGGCCCGGCAGGAGGCCGCCGAAACCCAGCAGAACGCCGCCACCGAGGCCGACCGCATCCTCGCCGACGCGCGGGCCAAGGCGGCCAAGATCGTCGGCGACGCCGACACGTACTCCGCCGACACCCGCAACAAGGCCGACAAGGTCCTCGCGACCGCGACGGCCGACGCCGAACAGGCCGCCCGGGACCGAGCCGAGAGGGCCGCGGCGATGGAATCCGAACACGAATCCACCATGTCCGCCGCACGCGACGAGGCTCAACGGATCGTCGCCAAGGCGCAGGCCGAGTCCGAGGAACTCACCCTGCGCACCGGCCAGACGCTGCAGCGCGAGCGGGAAAGCCACGACGCCGACCTCGCCGACCAACGCGCGCGCGCCGATCAACTGGCCGCCGACATCGAGACCACCGCCCGCGACATCGCCGCCGAACGCGTGGCCCGCTCACGCGACCTGGGTACCCGGACCACCGCGGCACGTGACGAGATCCTCGGCGAACTCGCCCGGATCGCCGACCGGCTGGCCGAATTGCCCGGCCAGTTGTCCACCGAGGTCGACGCCGAGCTGACCACCGCGTCGGCCGATAGCGACGTCGAGTTACTCAACCGCCGGCTCTCGGACGCCGCGCAGGTGCACGTCGGAAAGCACGCGTCCTGAACTCGGACGGTCCCCCGGCTCAGAACAACCGGAACTCGGTACTCTCGGCGCCCCGCAACTCGTCGTAATCCAAGACGACGCAACGGATTCCACGATCCTGCGCGAGGGTCCTGGCCTGTGGCTTGATCTGTTGCGCGGCGAACACCCCACTCACCGGGGCCAGGGTCGCATCCCGGTTGAGCAGTTCGAGATAGCGGGTCAGCTGCTCGACGCCGTCGATCTCGCCGCGTCGTTTGATCTCCACCGCGACCGTTGACCCGTCGGCGTCGCGGCACAGGATGTCGACCGGACCGATCGCGGTCATGTACTCACGGCGGATCAAGGTGTAGCCCGGCCCGAGGGTGTCCACATGCTCGGCGAGCAACTCCTGCAGATGCGCCTCCACCCCGTCCTTCACCAGGCCCGGGTCGACGCCGAGTTCATGCGACGAATCGTGGTCGATCGACGCGAGGGTGATCCGCAGTTCCTCGCCCGCCTTATTGGCGACGACCCAGTACGCCTCGACGTGATCGTGGGCGTCGGCGACCTCGTCGGGAACCTGCGCCTCGGTGAGCCAACACGGCGGACTCATCCAGTTCAGCGGCTTGTAGGCGCGATCGTCGGCGTGCACGCTCACCGATCCGTCGGACTTGATCAGCAACAACCGCCGGGCCATCGGCAGGTGAGCCGTCAACCGGCCGACATAATCCACTTGGCATTCCGCGATCACCAGACGCACACCCGGCAGCTTAAGGCATGCCGGTCGGCACGTCGGTCAGCGACGTGCGGTTGTCGGGCGACGTCAGACCTCGTCGCCGCGGTAGCGCTCGATCTGGAACTCCTCGGCGTCGCGTACGGCGGCAACCATCGTCGAATGCACATGCGGCAGGGTCGGATCGAGGCCCCGAAGTTGTTCCGGCGCATTGAGATCGGGAACGATGGAGTCGTCGCGGTGGGCGGCGACGCTGGCCCGGACCACGCCGTCGGGATCGACGAGCATCGCTCGTTGCCCGCGGGTCTGGGTGGTGTGGCGAATGCTGAGCAGCATGGTGCGCGCCACCGGGTCGATCACCCCCACCCGGGAGATCTCGATGATGACGACGTCGAAATCGTCGATGTCGTTCTCGATCCGGCGCAGCGCCCGCTCGGCACCGGCGAACGTCAGGTCGCCCTGCAACTCATAGATCCGCACCCGCTCCCGGCAGGTGCGCAGGAAACTGCGATCGATCTCGGGCCACTCCGTTCCGACCTCGAACTCGGCGGCCGTGGACACCGAGCGGATCGACACCCGGCTCTCGCGCGTCACGTTGAACATGTGCAGGCCCAGGTCACGGGACAGGTGACGGCAGGTGTCCACGCCACGCACGCTGTTGCCGTGCTCGTCGAGTCGCGGCGAGTACACCCCGATGCCGAGTTGCCCGGGCAGCACGGCCAGGATGCCGCCGCCGACGCCACTCTTCGCCGGCAACCCCACCGAGGTGACCCAGTCACCGGCGCCGTCATACATCCCACAGGTGGTCATCACGCTCAGCAGGCGCTGGGCGACCTCGTTGCTGATGACGCGGCGTCCGGTGCGCGGATTGTCCCCGCCACCGGCGATGGTGGCCCCGATGACCGCCAGATCGTCGGCGGTCACCCGGATCGAGCACTGCCGGAAATACAGGTCGAGTGCGGCGTCGGGATCGGTGTCGACCATCCCGAAGCTGTCGAGCATGTAGACGATCGCGCGATTGCGCGAGCCGGTCGCCGATTCCGAGGCATAGACCTGCTCGTCCATGGCCAGCCGCCGCCCGGCACATGCCGAGTAGAACTCGAGAATCTCGCCGAACACCGTGTCAACCGCGTTCGCCGGTAGATCCCGCACCGGCGGGAGCAACAACGACGCCGCCAGGATGGCACCGGCGTTGATCATCGGGTTCCGCGGTCGCCGCCGCGCATCCACACTGATCTCGTTGAACGCCTCCCCCGAGGGCTCCACACCGATCTTCGCGTCGACGACCGCCATGTCGAGTCGCGACAACGCCATCGCATAGGTCAGCGGTTTGGAGACCGACTGGATGGTGAATTCCACGCCGGCATCGCCAAGGGAATATGTGTTGCCGTCGTGCATACACATCGACAGCGCGTACCCGTCCGGGTCGACGGCGGCGAGTTCGGGGATGTAGTCGGCGACCGCACCGGAACGATCGGGTGCGCAGTCGGCCATGATGTGGCGCAGATAGCCATCGACGTGTGAGATCGGCACGCCAAGAAATCTATGGCATCACCGTCTCGATGCCACCACCTCACCCGAGGTGAACGTCGACCCCGTCGCTGAACCGGTAGGGGTTGGCGGCCAGCAGTCCGCCGAATCGCCTTCGCAGGCGCGAGATCTCGGCGCGCACCGTGATGGTCCGATCGTCCACCCCGAACAGACTCGTCGACAGCGCCGCGGCACTCAACCCGCCGGGGTGTGCGGCCAGGACGCGCAGGATCTGGTCGTGCCGCGGCGACGGCCGATGCGTCCAGCTGCCCGCGGCCCCGGAGACCCGGATGAGGGTGCCCGCGTCGTCGGAGTCGATGGACACGCGGGTCCGCCGCGACGGCCGGGTGGCGTCGGCGAGGCGGATCAGCCATCCACCGGGCAGCGGCTCGACGTCGCACTCACCGAGGTCGGTGAGGTGCGCCCGCCCGGGGTGCAACTGCCGCGGGATGGTCAGCCGGGAGCGCGGCGCCACCGACTCGACGGCCGCCACCCAGCCATCGGTGTCGACGGCGATGGCCGGTCCCGCCGTCCGCGCCAGGATGGGTGCGGCCACCGAACGCAGTTGGTCGAGGACCCGGCGATGGTGATCACGCAGCTGCGATTCGGCCAGCCGCGCCACCGTGTCAACCAATGCCAGCGTCGTCGGGTGGATCGTCGCGGCCGGTCCACTGACGTCGACGACACCCAGGACCGACCCGGTCCGTGGATTACGGATCGGGGCTCCCGCGCAGGTCCAGGTGTGATGCGTGCGCACGAAATGTTCGGCCGAGAACACCTGCACCGCCCGGCCGGACTGCAAGGCGGTGCCGATGGCGTTGGTGCCGACGGCGTCCTCGGCCCAGCACGCCCCCTCGACGAATCCGAGCCGGTCGGCGCGATGCAGGACGCGGTTGGCGCCGCTGCGCCACAGCACGTGGCCGTGAGCGTCGGCGACCACCAGGATGTTGTCGCCGTCGGCGATCACCGCGTCGAGTCCGCGGGTGAGTTCGTCGAGCACAGCGTGCAGACCCGATTCGCTGCGACGGGCCGCGACCTCGGCGGTACCGATGCGATTGCGCAGCGAGCCGTGGTCGGGGTCGACGCCGGCGTCGAGCACCCGATCCCAGGAGTCGCTGATCACCTGACGCGGCCGGGCCGGCGGCTTGTCGCCGGCCATCGCCGCGTCGTAGACGGCGTGCAGGACGGCGGCGAACTGCCGCGGATCGTCGCCGGCGGCGACCGCGGGTTCGAGTCCGGCTGGTGTTGAGGTGGCCACGACCACGATTGTGCTCCCCGTCACATCCCGCTGGCAAAGGGCCACCGGCGTTGCAGGGGGTTGCAGCGACCTGCCACCCGTCCCGCAACGGGCTGCAACCCTTGCCCGCGCCCACCGTCGGGGCGTGTGCTGTGGATCACATGAGCACCGAGATTCCCTTCCACTCACACGAAAGGCGCATCACACGATGACCCAGACACTCGAACCAGATCTGGCGCAAGGCACCGACGAGTCACCGCAGGCGCGCGCGCAGGCCTGGCTCGCACGCTTCGAGACCGCACTCGCCGCGCGCGACATCGCAGCGGCGACCGCACTGTTCGCCACCGACAGCTTCTGGCGTGACCTCGTCTCGTTCACCTGGAACCTCAAGACCGTCGAGGGCCGTGAACAGATCGCCGACATGCTCTCCGAGCGCCTCGACGACACCGATCCGAGCGGCTTGCGCACCAGCGAACCGGCCACCGACGACGACGGCGTCGTGTCGGCCTTCATCGAGTTCGAGACGGCCACCGGTCGTGGCGTCGGACATCTGCGACTGCGTCGCGACGACGACAGCGGCGAGGACCAGGCCTGGACCCTGCTCACCACGCTGCAGGAACTCAAGGGATACGAAGAGCGCTCCGGCGCCACCCGTGTCATGGGAGCGGTGCACGGTTCGGACCCCGACACGCGGTCGTGGGCCGAGCGCAAGGCCGACGAGGACGCCTCGCTCGGACGCAGTACCCAGCCGTACGTCCTCGTCGTCGGCGGCGGACAGGGCGGCATCGCCCTCGGTGCGCGGCTGCGCCAACTGGGCGTTCCGTCGATCGTCATCGACCGCCACGATCGGCCCGGCGATCAATGGCGCGGACGCTACAAGTCACTGTGTCTGCACGACCCGGTGTGGTACGACCATCTGCCCTATCTCCCCTTCCCGGAGAACTGGCCGGTGTTCGCACCCAAGGACAAGATCGGTGACTGGCTCGAGTTCTACACGCGCGTCATGGAGGTGCCCTACTGGAGCAAGACGACCTGCGAGTCGGCGACCTACGACGAGAAGAGCGGGAAGTGGACCGTCGAGATCGATCGCGACGGTGAGCATCTGACCCTGCACCCCGATCAGTTGGTGCTGGCCACCGGGATGTCCGGCAAGGCCAACGTGCCCACCTTCGCCGGCCAGGACGTCTTCGCCGGAGAGCAGCATCACTCCAGCCGACATCCGGGACCCGACGGCTTCATCGGCAAGAAGGTCGTGGTGATCGGCGCCAACAACTCCGCCCACGACATCTGTAAAGCACTGGTGGACAACGGAATCGACACGACCATGGTGCAGCGTTCGTCGACCCACATCGTCAAGTCGGATTCGCTGATGGAGATCGGCCTCGGCGCGCTCTACAGCGAGCAGGCCGTCGCCGGCGGGATGACGACGAAGAAGGCCGATCTGACCTTCGCGTCACTGCCGTACCGCATCATGCACGAGTTCCAGATCCCGCTCTACGATCAGATCCGCGAACGCGACAAGGACTTCTACGCGCGCCTCGAGGCCGCCGGATTCGACCTCGACTTCGGCGACGACGATTCCGGGCTGTTCATGAAGTACCTGCGACGCGGCTCGGGTTACTACATCGACGTCGGCGCCTGCGACCTCGTCGCCGACGGCACCATCAAGCTCGCCCACGGCGACGTCGATCACCTCACCGAGAACAGCGTCGTCCTCGCCGACGGCACCGAGTTGCCCGCCGACGTCGTCGTCTACGCCACCGGATACGGATCGATGAACGGCTGGGCGGCGGATCTGATGGGCCAGGAGATCGCCGACCGCGTCGGCAAGGTGTGGGGTCTGGGATCGGACACCACCAAGGATCCCGGCCCGTGGGAGGGCGAGCAGCGCAACATGTGGAAGCCGACCCAGCAGCCCGGTCTCTGGTTCCACGGCGGCAACCTGCACCAGTCGCGGCACTATTCGCTCTACCTCGCCCTGCAGCTCAAGGCGCGGTTCGAGGGCATCGACACACCCGTGTACGGCCTGCAGGAGGTGCATCACCTCAGCTGAGTGCCGGGCCGAGGCGGCGGCGCCGGGATCGTGTATCGGTTCCACCGCCCCCCCCGGCTCGGGGGGGTCGGTGACCCCCCACCGCCCCGCGA